>JAADHY010000630.1 GCA_013151585.1 Planctomycetota bacterium | reverse complement strand
TCTCCGAATGCTTGCGCAGCGGACTGTTCCGCTGCCCGGAGCAATCTTACCTACTTTTCCCAGACCGCGCCAGTCAAAATTGCCAGACCCGGTTGGACAAGCATTCCAGACAGCATCGGGCTTTTGCCTATTCGCCGAACCTGATCTGGTTCGAACAACGCGCCAGCAGTATACTCTGCGCCAAGCCGGGAAGCTTACCGACGAGTGCCGGGCATTCCAGCCCGCGACTCGGTGCTCGCCGCGTGCAGCCTGCCAATAGGGTCCTCAAGGAGGCGGTCCGATGAAATCTCTAGTCGTACGACTGGTGCAGCAAGTCACTTGGCTTTGTCAAGCCCGTCTCGCTCTCGTCGATGACCGGAAAAAAGCTCTGCCAGCCAGACGGAACCGAATTCGCGGTCCTTTCCTCGCGGCTACCGTGTTCGCCGGAACGTTTCTGTTGATCAGCTCGAGCCAGATTCTGGGACAATTGCCGTTTCCGCTCCTCAACCAGCCGCGCCGGCTTGGACGGCTGGACTCCATGGAGCAGGCCAAGCGAGACGCCGAAGACGCCTACCGTCGCGGGGAGTACACGAAAGCCGTCGAGCTGGCCAATTCGGTGCTCCAGGTTGACCCGACCGATCACGTAGCGCTTTATCTGCGAGCCAGCGCGCGGGTCGAGCTGGGCCGAACGCAAAACGACGCACAACTGCTGCGCGACGGCATTGCCGATGCGCGGGAAGCCATCCGGCTGACGCAAGCTCGCACGGCCAGCTATTACTTGCCCTATATCTACGGCATGGTCAGCTTAGCGGCGGTCGAAAAGCATCGGCCTCATGCGGAAGTCGCGCTCCAAGTCGCAGACCAAGTCTTACAGAACCCACAGCTCACCAAAGAAGAGCGTGCAAATCTTTTGTACCAGCGAGCGGGCGTGTACGGCTACTTGCAGCGACTGAAAGACGCGGTTCGCGACTACGAAGAGGCGATCCGGCTGCAGCCGAGCCATTTGGGAGCGTACTTGGCCTTGGCGGAGGCTCACGCCAGCGCCGGCGAGATGGGAAAGGCGGAACAGGCCTTCGATCGCGCCGCACGAGCCTTTCCTAATTCACCACTGGTGTTCAACAATCGGGGCATGTTCCGGCAGCGCCGCGGTGAGCCTGAAAAGGCCATCGCCGATTTCTCGCGAGCCATCGAACTGGATCCGAACTTTGCCGTCGCCTACATCAATCGGGGTTTCAGTCTCCTGGAGAGCGGAAAGTACGAAGCGGCGGAAAACGATTTGACAGCCGCAATTCGCATCGACCCTCAGCAACCCACGGCGTACAGTCTTCGCGGAACGGCCCGACTGTGTCAGGCGAAACTGAAAGAGGCCATCAGCGACTATGAAAAAGTTCTGGGGCTGGATCCGAACAGCGCCGTCGCTCAGGCGGACCTCGGTTTCGCTCGCTTCTTTTCGGGCGATTACCAAGCCGCGGTCACGGCATTCGATCGAGCTCTCGAACGGGACCCTTCGGCCGTCTACCTGATCACGTGGCGTTACTGGGCTGCGGTGCGGGCGGGTCGGGAGCAGGAGGCCAAGGCGTGGCTCCAACAGCATCGCGAGCAAGTGAAGAAATCGTCGGAGTGGGTGGACCATCTGGTGGCCTTCCTGACCGGAGAGATTGATCAAGAACGATTGTTGAAGATGGCAGAAGCGGCCGAGCCGGGTATCCGGCCGGCTCGCGCCTGTGAGGCCCACTATTTCATCGGACAACGCCATCAGCACGCTGGCCGCAGCGAGCAAGCGGCCGAGCATTACCGGCAAGCGCTGAAAACCGAACAGCGTCACCTGTCGGCCTATCGCGGCGCCAAGTTAGCCCTAGGCGCCTCGGGCAATAGCACGCAATAAGCCGACTAGCGATCGGAATCTCTCTACGCCCCTTCGGCCGCGATTGTGAGTGTGCCTCAGATCCTATCCCTGAATTAGCGGCGGTTACTCCCTGCCGATGACGCCCAGTTCGGCGATCGAGGCCCACGGGCGGCCGTTGACTTCCGAAAGGGCTCGCACTAACACGTACCGGCCGCGCACGGGCTCGCAGGTCACCTTCTGCGGCTCTTTCGTTTTGCGGAACGTGACTTTGACGGCCAGCGTGTCGAACTTCTCCGGATCGTTGCTGACGTAAAACTCGCAATCTTGGATCGTGCCGTTCCAGCTCCGATCTTGCCGAGCCAAGTAGCCAAGTAATAGAAGCCGCGGATCGTGTATTCCGCCCCCAGATCGATCACCAGCTCATGAGGAGGTTTGCAAAGTTTGGGCGCGAATTGCGAGTGCCACCATGTGCGGGCTTGTCCGTCGATGGCGTACTGGGCCAACTTGCCGCTGGCGCGGGACTCGCTGCTGACGCGGACGATCTTCCATCCCGTGCGGGGGATCAGCCCTCGACGGGGCAGCGAATAGACTTTGCCCGGCATCCGCGAGTCGCCCCATTTGGCCCAACGATCCCGCTCCTCCAATTCTCGGTTGAAGAACGTGCCGGGCCGAGCCGGCTCGTGAGCCTGTTCGGCGAACGCCTTCATCTTGGCCAGGACCTCCGGGTGCTCAGCCGCCAGGTCGTTCTTTTCCGAAATGTCGCGGCTCAAATCATAAAGTTCCCATTGTTTCTTGCGTCGCGGTTTGACTGCTTTCCAGTTCCCCATGCGGACGGCCTGCTGGTCGAAGAACTCCCAGTACAGGTACTCGTGCTGTTGCTGCTTGCGGCCAACGACATCCTCGCCCAGCAGCTCGGGCAGGATCGACAGACCGTCGATGTCCTTCGGTACCGGCGCTCCGGCCAGTTCCGCCAGCGTAGGCAGCACGTCGGGGAAGTACCACAAGAAATCACTAGCGCGGCCTGGTTTGATCTTGCCGGGCCACCAGACGATCATCGGAATCCGCAGACCGCCTTCGTACAGGTTGCCCTTGCCGCCGCGGAATTCGACGCCCGTCCGGGGATCCACGTTCGGAGCATGAAAGCCGCGAGGATGCTCCGGACTGCGGAAGTACTCATGCCCGCCGTTGTCGCCGCAGACAAAGACGATCGTGTTCTTGTCCTGGCCGATTTCTTTCAGCAACTCCAGAAACTCCCCGATCTGGCGGTCGACCATATTGACCATCGCCGCGTAAACCTTCGCGTCGTGTGGCCACGGTTTGTCCTTGTACAACTGCCAGGAAGGATCACTTTCCGGAATGTCATGCATCCCGTGCGGAGGCGTGACGGGCATGTAGCAAAAGAAAGGGCGATCCTTGTTCGCGCGGATGAACTTCTTGGCCTCTTCGATGATCACGTAGTGTGAATAAGTCTGGCCGGATCGGCCCCCGCGGTTGCCGGGAAGAACCAACTCTTCGCTGTTGCGAACGATGTAAGGCGGGTAGTAGGAGTGGGCGTGAACCTGGTCGTAATAGCCGACGAAGATGTCGAAGCCATGTTTTTCGGGCACCCCCGTTGATCCGCGGCCGCCGCAGCCCCACTTTCCGAACCCGCCGGTGGCGTAGCCGACCTGTTTGAGCAACGAAGCGATGGTCGGCTCGTCGGCCCGCATCGGCGTGCCGCCGTCGTTGACCCGAACCGATGTATGGCCGGCATGCTTGCCCGTCATCAGACAGCACCGCGTCGGCGCACAGACCGGCGCTCCGGCCAGGGCCTGTGTGTACCGAACGCCTTCGGCCGCCAGCCGATCGATGTTCGGCGTCTTGAAGTGCGGATGCCCCATGCAGGAAAGCTCGTAGTATCCCAGTTCGTCGACGATGAAAAACAGAATGTTCGGTCGACTGGACTTTGATCCCGCCGCCTCGCCGACTGCCGGTCCCGCGGCCAGGATGGCGAGCGTCGCCAACACGAGTGTGACCAAAGTGATACGAGTTCTCATTGGCGTGCCTCCTCCGCGAGTGTCCTGTTCGAAGTTTCTTGGAGCGCCGTCAACCGGACGGCCCGGCAGCTCACGGCGACCGTCGTGGTCTGTCGCAGCGCGTCGGCTTGGCTCGGCCAGCGTGGCCCGCCCAGTCGACCTACTGAATCGGTCCGGGCCGAGCCGCTTGCCAGCCGGCTCGCAACTGCCGAGTCAAGCGCTCAACGATCGGTTTGTAATCTGCCTCGCCCGCCACGTTGACGTTTTCCGCCGGGTCGATCTGGTGATCGTAGAGTTCGACCGCTTCCACCACACTCGGGTCTTTTCGCTGGACCCACATCGTGAAGCGATATCGATCCGTGCGCATCGAGTAGCCCATGACACGACCGCGCGGGTATTGGCTGAAGGCGGCCTTCTTCCACGGCTGATCCGGCTGTTCGGTTAAGGGCAGCATGCTGGTGCCTTCCAAATGCTCTGGCAGTGGCAGACCGGCCGCCTCACACAAGGTCGGGTAAATGTCGACGAATTCGACCAGGGCTTCGCAGGTCTGGCCGTTGGCTTTCGCTCCGGGCACGTGCAGGATCAGCGGGGCGTTCGTGTCCAGCTCGAAGTTCGTGTGTTTGCACCACGCACCGTGCTCGCCCAGCTTCCAGCCATGGTCGCCCCAGAGAATCACGATGGTGTTTTCCCGCAAACCCAGCCGGTCCAGTTCGTTCAGCACGCGACCGACTTGGGCATCGGTGTAGCTGGTCGCGGCGTAATAACCATGAACGAGCTGCCGAGCGATTGCCTCGCTCAAGGGGCCTTGCTTCGGAATCCCGTCATAGGCCCGCAGCTCACCCCAGTTCGTCAAGGCGTACTTCGGTGAGTTTTTCGGCGGAAAGGGGTTGTCAGCCAACTTCATTTCCTCGGGCCGGTACAAGTCCCAGTACTTCTTGGGAGCCACGAAAGGAAGGTGGGGTTTGATGAACCCGACGGCCAAAAAGAACGGCCGGTCTTTGATCCGTCGCAAGGTCTGGATGGCCATGTCGGCCAATGCGCCGTCGTGGTACGTATTGTCGGGAACGTCGGCACACTCGAAAGCCGGCCCCCGAGCCGCTCGGCTGAGCGCTTTTCCTCGCAAACCGCGGGCCTTCGCCTCTCGACGCTTCTTGCGGACAAGGTCCACGTTTTCCGGACGCGCGTAAGTGACCACCCTAGAGGGCCGTCGCCATGGTTCGCTCCAGGACAACGGGTCATTCAGCCCGCTGTGGTAGATTTTGCCCATGCCGACCGTGTAGTAGCCGTGGTTTTTGAAATGCTGCGGCAAAGTGACCACATCGGGAACAGTGTCGCGAAAGTGCGTCTGGAGATCGTAGACTTTGGTGGAATCCGGACGCAAACCGGTCAAGAGGCTGGTGCGTGATGGCGAGCAAACGGCCTGCTGGCAATACGCTCGGCGGAAGACGACGCTTCGAGCCGCCAGCCGGTCGATGTTCGGGCTCTTGATGCGCGTGTTTCCGTAACAGCCGAGTTCAGGCCGCAAGTCGTCGACGGCAAAAAAGAGCACATTCGGCCGCTTCGGCGCGGCTTGCAAGGGAACAACAAGAAGTAGCAAATAGCCGATCAGAAAACAGAATCGCTTCGCCATTGCGGAAACTCCTCGGGGCAGACTCAGGTCGGCGACGCTCCGCGACACAGACGTTGCCCAGCAAGCCAGCGCTGCGAGGCGTCTCGGGCAGGCGGGTGGGGACAGGCGGACTCGTTGCAACACGGCCCTTGCGACACGGAGGAACGGCACGCGAAGACCGCCTCAATCTCACGAATGAGT
>JAADHY010000632.1 GCA_013151585.1 Planctomycetota bacterium | reverse complement strand
GTGGAGCCTTGCTGGGGCCTGACGTCCCGTTTTCTGAGGAACTAGACCGCGGAAGTTTCGCGGGATGGTTCATGGCTCCCTTCAACCGTCGCGGACTCGTGCTTCTGCCGTGGGACGAGAATTTTCGGCGACGAGATGAATTCGCGGGGATGGTCCTCGCTCGACACCTTCCTTTGGCGACGCACGACAACATCGAGATCCGGCATGTTCCGCTTCAGCATCCGGAATGGGGGGCCATTCTGGAGGGCTCCGAACAACTCGATATGATCGTGTTTTTCGGCCGGCTGCGCCTTTACGGCCGGGAGGCCGAGAAAAAGTGGGGAGGAAGGCGGCTTCATTTCCGATTTCCGCCCATTGATCGTCCCGCGGACTTGCCGCCCGGGGAGCTCGACGAAGACTACCACGCCATTGAGGAGAGGCGATGGGATGGTCGCTGGCGGAAGCTTTTTCGAACCAAAGACGTCGATGGAATCCGGACGGATTATGCCTTGGTGCAAAGATACCACACTCGTCTTGGGGATCGATCGGTGTGCGTCATTTTGTGCGCGGGGTGTTCGAGCCTGGGGACATTGGGTGGTGTCCGCTGGATTCTACAACTGCCTCATGCGGTCTTCACGCTTCCTAAAGATAAGCGTGTGACGTCGGTGACCCCCATGGAAGCCATCGTTGAAGTGAAGGCGGACCTGGCCGCTTATCCATCGCCGTGGCATCAGTTGCAGCCCGTTGAAGCGAAGCGGCTTTATCTGGGCAAGCTCATGTGGGTCCCCGGGGAGACTCCCCCATGGCTTCCGATCCCGCCTCAGCGGATTCAGGTAAAGCTCGACGAAGAGGGGAGTCCGGTCGAAATCAAGTTCGACCGAAAAACCTTTTGGCCGACGTCGGGAAAATCGACTCGGTTGTTTACCATCGGTTTGTTAGCGGCCGCGGTGAAGGCGGCCGCGGCTGCGCCGGACGAAGATCACTCGATCGAGAGCCTGGGCGAGGATCCGGCCGTGCTGAAAGTGTTGGAGGAGACGAAGACGGGAAAAGGCGGCGTTCCAACACTGGAACAACTCCGCCGTAACCTGCGGCTGCTCCGGAAACGCCACCTGGGCATTGCGTTGTCGTGCACTCCGAAGACATTTCGCTTTCAGGCCCGCCTCGAGGTGGAAAACGCGCGAGTCACAGTTCGCACACGGCGTCCCCGGTAAATGTTGGAGCGCACCACGTCGAGAAAAGTGCGCAGTACTTTCCGCTCAATTCGGTGAGAATCGGGGCCCGGACAGGCAGCCTCTCTCGCAGTGGGCGCGCAAGCACAAGAAGCCGTTCGAAACAAAAGCATCAGCCCTGATCAGGAGGGATTTCCGGGCTTTCTTTTTCATGGGAACCTGGGCCATGTGGCTTGCCGCCGTTTATTCCAGCCGCCCATTCGACGGTCGAACGCATGCGCTTCAGCCACCGGCGGGCCCAGGCAAATTCCAGGGCCAGGATGCCCAAGCCAATCGGGATAACGACGACGGCTGGCCCCGGCAGAACCAAAAGCGCAATACCGATCAGGACCGTCGTCATCCCGATGACGAAGATGGCGATCCGGCGCGCTCGGCGGTAGGCCGACGAAGCAAAGTTGCCGACATGGCGGAACCAACGGGGCATAGGTCGGTGCGGGAGCGGCCCGTCTGTCGACTCATCCGCCGTCGCGAGTGAGCTGTTGGAACCGTTCCCTCAAATCTCGCGTGATGGGGCCGGGTTTCCCGTCGCCGATCGTGCGACCGTCCAGGCTGACCACCGCAATCACTTCGGCAGCCGTGCCAGTCAAAAAGCACTCGTCGGCGACGTAAATGTCATGTCGGACCAAGGCCGTCTCTTCGACGGGGTAGCCCGCCTCCTTCGCCAACCGGATCACCGCATTCCGCGTGATGCCGACCAGGATGCCGGCATCGGGAGGGGGCGTGCGGATCACACGGTCTTTCACAATGAAAATGTTATCTCCCGTGCATTCGGCCACTTCGCCCTTGTGGTTCAGCATCAGGGCCTCGACGGCGCCGGCGTCCGTTCCTTCGATTTTCGCCAGAATGTTGTTCAGATAGTTCAGCGACTTGATGCGCGGGCTGATCGCGCTGGGATGATTGCGGATCGTGGCGGCCGTCACCAAATGCATCCCCTGCTCGTACACCTCCGGTGCGTAGAGGCTGATGGTATCGGCAATTATGATGACCTGCGGGTTGCTGGTTTTCCGGACGTCGAGTCCGAGCGTGCCGGCTCCGCGCGTCACGACCAGACGGACGTAGCCGTCTTCAATCTCGTTCGCCTTTACCGTCTCTTCGACATCGCGGATCATTTGTTCTGAAGAGATCGGGATGGCCAGCCGAATGGCTTTCGCGCTTTCGTAGAGCCGGTCCACGTGTTCCTTCAACAGAAAGACCCGCCCCCCGTAAACGCGGATGCCTTCAAAGACTCCGTCGCCGTACAGCAGCCCGTGATCGAAGACACTGACTTTGGCGTCCGCCTCGTCGACCAAAGACCCGTTGATGTAGACCTTTCGTGCCATCGAACCCTGCTCGCAAGAAACTCGGATCGGAGGTCTCGCCGCGCGACGAGCCTATCGTCCCGCGTCGTTTTCGCTTGTCCTACGAAAACAGGGAGACACGACCGGGGTGTGTCTCCCCGATTCACGACGCACTGTTGGGACTGCTTCGATCTATCGGAAGTTTGTGGGCGGCCCCGTTTCCGGGCGGCTCATCACGGAATTCCGGGCTGCAGCTCCGCATCACGCGCATGGCCGCCGTGCTGCCAGCGGGCCGCAAGCCCGCTCGTCGGAGCTGGTCGTTCGGTCACGCAGCTTCTTCCAGCGTGTGGATACGTCCTTCGCTGAGCCGGACGACCCGATGGGCTTGCCGGGCGACCGAGTCGTCATGGGTGACCATGATGATAGTCAGGCCCTCTTGGGCGTTCAAGCGCTGCAGCAGCTCCATGATTTCCCAACCGGTTTGACTGTCCAGGTTGCCGGTCGGCTCGTCGGCCAGAAGGATTTCTGGCTTGGCGACCAGCGCTCGAGCAATTGCCGCTCGCTGCATCTCACCGCCCGACAGCTCTGTCGGACGGTGCTTCAATCGGTGGGAAAGTCCAACTTTGTCGATGATATCCTTCGCTAGATCTCGTAATTCCCGCCGATGCCGCCAAAACGCCAAAGTGGAATGGCGAATCATGAGCGGAGCCATCACGTTTTCCAACAGATTCAGCTCCGGAAGCAAATGGTAGAACTGGAAGACAAAGCCGAAGACCCGATTCCGCAGCTCATCCCGAGTGCGAGCGGGCAGGTCGTCAACTCGCTCGCCTCGGAGCAGAATCTCGCCGACGTTGGGTGTGTCGAGCAGACCGAGCAAGTGGAGCAGGGTGCTCTTGCCTGATCCCGATTGGCCAACGACCGACAAGAACTCGCCTGGGCGCACCGTCAGCTCCACGCCCCGCAGTACCGCGATCTTGTGGTGACCTTTGCGGAACGACTTCTCCAACGCGACGGCGGCGATGTGGGCGGTTCCGGCGGGAACCGCTTCCTGTCGCCTTTGACGCCTTTTTCCGTCCGTGATCAGGCAGGTCATGGCTTCTCCCTTATCCCCTTTTTAGCGAAAGGCTTCGCGGAGTTTTGGTCTGCCAGGATGCGTGTGTGACGTGCGAGTCATTGCAATGCGGTGGCTTTGACATCGCACTCGATGATTCCGCCGAGGCGAACAGTGTGTCGAAACAAAAACGTCCAAACTAAACCGGCGTCGAGTCACCGCAGGCGGTCAGCGTAAGGCGGTGGGCGTTCTGGTCAGCCCACAGACCGGACTGCAGTTTATTCGTACCGCAAGGCTTCCACAGGGTTCAGTTGAGCGGCTCGTCGAGCCGGCAGGATGCTCGCCAAGACCGCGATCGCCATCGCTCCGACGGCGACCCAAACGACCATCCACGGATCCACGTGGGTTGGAATCTCCGGGAAATAATAGATCCGCTCGTCGAAGACTTTTCGGCCGATGATCCACGACAGAGCGGTCTCGATTTCGTTGATATACCGCACGAAGAGCAGCCCCAGGCAAACGCCAACACCGCTGCCGACTACGCCCAACGCCAGCCCGTAGGACAAGAAGATCGACATGACACCGCCTGAACTGGCTCCGAGGGCTTTCAGAATGCCGATGTCCCGCGTCTTCTCGACAACGATCATGAAAAAGATCGCCAGAATGCCGAAGCCGGCCACCGCGATGATCAGGAACAGCAGCACATTCAGGATCGCCGATTCCACTTCCACGGCCGCCAGCAGCGGGCCCTGCTTCTGCTCCCATGTGCGGACGGAAAACGTGCTGGGCGGGAAAACGGCTCGTAGTCGCCGTACGACTTCTTTCGCATCGTCATAGTTCTTCAGCTTGATCTGGATGGAGGTCACCGAACCGGCTTTCGTCTGCGGGTCGATCATGCCGCGAGCTTCTTGCAGGGCTTCGATGTTGCAAAAGACCAGACTCGCGTCGTACTCGCTCATGCCGCTCTTGAACAGGTCAACGACCGTAGCATTGAAACGGCACACTTCCGGCGGATGGCCGGCCGTCACGGTGCTGATCACCACGTCGTCGCCCGGCTGGACCATGTGGACAGTCCGCATTCGGCCCGTCTCCCGATCCTCGTACGAAAACTCCACCAGGCCTGCTCCGATGTAGAGCCGAGCGGGCCAGGGGGCTGCGGGGTCTGTTTTCTCCGATTCCTCTTCGGCCAATTGTCGTGCGAACGGGTCTTGAGCGAATGGGTCGGCGGGAGGCGCTGAGGCGGTCGGGGCGGCCGCTTGCTGTTCCTTCGGGGGACCGGCAGAGGAAGACGAGCGGTCCCGGTCGGCCGAAGCCACGGTTCCGGCCCGGACCACGCCCTCAGCCTTCGAGGCTTCGGATCGCTCCTCGGTCGCCTGCAACTGCTCCAGAAACAACTGCTGCTGCTCGACCCAGTGCCGCCGGTATTCCATCGCCTCGGCCGTCAGTTCCCAGCTCGGCGGCTCGGTCATCGCGCGCAGGGGCGGCCGAACGACCATCTCGCCGTCCCGCAACTCGCGGTAGTTCTGAAGATGGTTGACAAGCGGTCCGACCCGGGATTTGCTCACCGGGTCGATGCCGATCAGCGTGATCGGACGCGTGATCCACTGGCCCGCGTATTCGAAGCTGAGCATGCCGTAGATTTCCACCGTCGGCGTCATCGCCTCGATGTAGTCGCCGGCTGCCTGCCGCGCTAGCTCCATCAACTGGTCTGGATTCGGCACCCCGTCCAGACTATTCGTCTCCACGACGACATCGGCCAGAATGCCGTGAATCCGGTCGCGCATTTCCGAGCTGAACCCGGACATGACGCTATTGACCACCACCAACGTCGCCACGCCCAACGTGACGCTGATGATGCTGGCCAGAGCGATGTAACGCGTTCGGAGATAACGCAAGCAAAGCAAAAGCTTGTACATTTTGCCAATCCTTCGGCAAGAACGCGGCGGCCGGTTCTGTCAGAACCCTGTTTCCGGCCGCATGCTGGATCGTCTGTTTCCTGTCACTCCTTTTCAACCGGGACCGAGTCGCCGGACGAAGTCGCGGACGGCACCGAGCTGTCCGGCGGAAAACCGGACGGGGCACTGGATGAGGCGGGCGTCCCGGTCTCGTCCGAGA
>JAADHY010000527.1 GCA_013151585.1 Planctomycetota bacterium | reverse complement strand
TCTTTCGGCCGGAGGCAGTTCGGCCGGCGGCTGGCCGGCCGGCACCCGGAAGCGCCACTTCTCGGAGCCGCCGGCGCTCAGCGCAAACAGGCTGTTGCCCGAGCCGAAGTAGACGCTGCCGTCCGCCGCGACCACCACCGTGCTGCCCCATCCCGGAAGTCGATAATCCCATTTCAGCCTGTTTGTCTGCGGACCTTTGTAAGGACTTTGCCCTGTGTTGGCCCCATCGTAGCCGAATTGAGGCCACTGAGGCCTCGACGTCCGCTCAGCACCTTCCTGTGCCGCTCCGTAAATCTCGCCCGCGGTACCAAACGAGAGCGCTGCGCCGGCGGTCACGACGACCGCCATCGCCCGGCAAGATGGAAAGCGAAACGCGATCATGATCGTTTCTCCCAAGAGCCATTGCTCGTGAATCGTCCCTGACGACAGCCCGCCCGCTGTTTCCGCTCTGTCGGCACCATTCGTCCATCCGGCTGTCCGACACGGGCACGGCCGGCGTACCGCCCGAACGCGGCCGCATCTTCCGTCTCTGCTTGGCGGCCGCCGCCACCCGTGCCGAGCTGGCATCGCGCAGCGGCATCGATTATACATGGCTGCCGGAGGCGAAATCAGGGTCGTGAAGCCCCATGATGCGCGCGCCGCCCGCGTGACTGCAGTCACCGCGCTGGAGCGTCACGACCCGTCGTCACACGTGCCGGTGCGTCGCACGCAGACAGGCCGGAGCGTGACAACCTCGCGCGGTGCGGCCCCAGGCTGCGCTCCGGACCGCTTGGTGACAGGAGACGCTCATCATGCAGAGGACGGGGACGGTTGCCGTCGCGGTTGTCGCGTTGGCGGTCATGGCGCCGCCAGTCGGCGGCCACGAGCGTCTGCCCGCTTTTCCCGGGTCGGAAGGGTTCGGCGCGCACACGCCTGGCGGACGCGGCGGGAAGGTGATCAAGGTGACGACGCTCAAACCCTCGGGGCCCGGCAGCCTCAACGCCGCGTGTCAGACGCCGGGACCGCGCATCGTGGTCTTCGATGTCTCGGGGGTGATCCGCGGCCACATCGTAATCACCGAACCGTACATCACCATCGCGGGCCAGACGGCGCCCGGGGCGGGGATCACCATCGAAGGACTGTTGCGCAGCGACCTGAGGGATTGGCAAAAGCGGACCGACCAGCAGCCGCATGTGCACGACGTGGTGGTGCGGTTCTTGCGCGTCCGAGGCGTACCCGGCCGAGGCGATCTGGGCGACTGCATCCAGTTCTCATCGGTCCAGAACGCCGTACTGGACCATCTGTCGCTCGCCTGGTCCGAGGATGAGGTGATCGATCTTTGGGCACGGGCGACAGACATCACGATTCAATGGTGCACGATCGAAGAGTCCAGCGCCAAGAAGGGCGAGCCGTGGCATAAGTTCGCCCTTATCGCCGGCGGGCGCAGTCACCGCATCTCGATCCACCACAACCTGTTCGCCCATCACATGATCCGCAGTCCCTGCCTGGGCAGCGGCCCGGCCGACTTCCGCAACAACGTCGTCTATCACTTCGAGCAGGGGTTCGTGCACCACAACAACTACATCGGCCGGCCGGGCTTCAATTTTGTCGGCAACTACTACAAGCGCGGCAATCGGCCGTGGTGCGAATTCCGGCCCGACGGCCGCTATTACCTGCGCGACAACATGGTGGACGGCAGACTGATCCGCGGCAACCCCGGCCTGCCCGGCGTGGTGGACCGGGAAACGCCGGTTCCGCCCGTCACCACCCACTCGCCGGACGAAGCGTACCGGCTGGTGCTGGCCCGCGCCGGGTGCTTCCCACGCGACGTGGTGACGCGGCGCACCATCCGCGAGGTCCGGACGGGCACGGGCTCCTACGGCCGCCACGCGCCGAAGAACTTGATGCAAGGGCTCCGCCCGCGCCGGCCGCCGAAAGATTCGGACCACGACGGCATGCCCGACGCCTGGGAAGACCGGCACGGCCTGGACAAACACCGCGACGACTCGGCCCACCGGATGCCGTCCGGCTACACGGCCATCGAAGAATACATCAACGAGCTGGCCGCCAAGCTTCTGGCTGGGCGTCCGTGACAGGCTCTGCAGGTCCGCCGGCGCGTTGCGAAAGGTTTGCCGATGAGGTGGAAGCCGACAGAGTCCCGAGAGCGTGTCCTCAAATTCATCTATGATGCGGGATCGGGAGGGCGAAGCTCCTGCCGAGCCGCGCTGTTCCGATGGTTTGCCCATGGCGCGGCTCGCCAGGAGGCTCGTCCTCCCCATTTGAAGACACGCTCTCGCAAAAAGCGTACTTGAGATTTCCCCGGAACATGACGCACACGGGCCTGCCACCCGCAAACTTCTCGGACACCTTTGCCAGAATCATTCGTTACCTCCCCATCTGTCGCAAAAATCCAAGGAAACGGTAACGAATTATTTCCACTGACACTCGGCCTGCCGACAGCACTGCCAGCTTCACACGGGCGCCCAGGCCTTGGCAGTCCGTTGCCTTAATCCGTAGGTTCGTGCTGTTGCGCGGACCGCTGTTGCTTGATGGATAACCTCAATTGCAAAATATGCATTCCCGCGCTTGTAGAGATCCACTCAGCTATCTGTTGCTTTTGTTTCCGCCAGTTGCGTTCTTTGCTTCTGGCAACGGCGCTGTTGGGAGATGTGAATGCCCACGCCATCTGCTGTGCGAAAGTCGGTTGGACGCCGGCCCAGGCGGCCGCTTTTCCGACCGCAGTCTGGTTCTCCGCAATGGCCTCCTCGTAATCACCCTGCTTGTCGAGGACTTCCGCCCTCAGCAGGTGAGGAAACGGGCTGATCGGGTCAAGCTGTTCCGCCTGTCGCGACGATTCCAACGCGTCGGCGAGTTTTCGTTGGGCGAGTTGAAAATGCCCGAGCATGATGTGCGACCACGCCTGGTCTTCGGCAGGAACGCCCGGCTGGCGGAGCACGGTTTGCATGAGCCGCTCACCCTTCTTCGCTTCGCTCTCCACATCGACGGCATACTTCGCCGTGAGTTCTTCCGACTTCGTATTGACGCGTTTCAAATCGCGCTTCGTCTCATCCGACAATTCGATACCCGCTTCGGGCATGGCCGAAACAATCTGGTTCAGTGCTTCGGTGCTTCCTGGAATGGAGATGCCCATCAGGATGCGAATGCGGTAGACCGTGGCCAGCCGAAAGGCCCTTTCGACGTCGCGGGGCGACTGCCGCACTTCCTCTTCCAGCTCGCGCAGCGCTTCGGGATCCGCAAGCAGTCTTTCGAACTCCGCGCGGCTCCGTGCAGCCTCTCCCCACATGAGGGCGACCGTCACTGCCGTGCCGAGCAAGACAAGCGCAAACGGTATCAACCATTTCGCGGAGGACAGGGAGTCGTTGATGTTCGTCATCGTCCGGATTCTACCCCGCTGTTTTTAAAGGTCAAGGTGCCGGCGTGTGCTCGAGAGGTTTTGGCAAGACGACCTTGGAAGACCTGCGCTCGGCCGTTTCGACGGGGTCGAAGATCGGCGCCGAACGCTTCCCCCGCGGCGGCCCTGGCATCGGAATACCGAGGACGCATCTCTTGGCTGGTGTCTTCGTGTATCATGGTGGGGGCGTCTTGTGCGGATCTTTGTACTGCGACGCTCCGTGTCGCGACCACACGGCGCGGAGCATCGTGCTATTTCGGTTGCGGCCCAAAGGCTGCTTCAGGATCAGGACAACGCTTATGAAATTTGCAATACGATTCGCCTGGCTGGGGGCCGCATTATCAACCGCCTGCTCCTCGGCATTGGCAGCCAGCGGGATTGCCGACAAGTATCCGGGCGACAAAGGCATTGAAAACGATCCGGTGGTCGTTTTCTTTGAGAATTTCGACTCGGCGTCGATCAATTCGGTCGCGAAACGATGGGAAGACATTCACAACCAGGCGCTCTTGTCGCTTTCGACTGACGTACCAGAGCCGAGTGGCGGCGGAAGATCGCTGTTGATGACGCACGTTGGGGGCCAATCCACTGGCGCGCATCTTTACCGGCGGTTAAAGCCCGGCTACGAGAAACTGCATGTGCGATTTTACGTCAAGTTCGACCGCCAGTGCGCACCGATCCACCATTTCTTCCACGTGGGGGGCTATCATCCGGCGACTGCGTGGCCCCAGGGAGGCGCCGGCCAGCGTCCGCGCGGCCATGAGCGGTTCAGTACCGGTGTGGAACCCCAAGGCAGCGCCTGGGTCTGGGACTACTACACGTACTGGATGGAAATGCGCGCCAGTCCGCCGCGGGGACAGACGTGGGGCAACTCTTTCATCCGCAACCCCGCCTTGAGGGTCGAACGGGGCCGGTGGATTTGCCTGGAACTGATGATGAAGATGAACGACGTCGGCGACACGAACGGCGAGATGGCTCTTTGGATCGATGGTCGTCGGGTGAGCCATCTCGGCAAAGGGTTTCCGAAAGGGAAATGGGTTTATGACAAATTCCTGCCCGGTCAGGGCGGTGAGGGTGTTCGTTGGAGCGACACACGACGCGGGCCGGAGCCGTTGCGCTTCCCACGCGGCGGTTCTCCGTTCGAGGGTTTTCGGTGGCGGCGCGACGAGCGGCTGAAGTTGAACTTCCTTTGGGTATTGCTTTACATCACGCAAGCGCCGCAGGGCCACACGAGCAAAGTCTGGTTTGACAACATCGTCGTCGCCAAAGAGTACATCGGCCCGATCGCCGTGAGAAAGTCAAAGTTTCCCAGCCGCTGATTCCGCCGGCGGTCGCTCCATCGGATGCTTTCCGCAAGCGGAATTCGAGAAGGTGAAGCTTGCGGGATGGATGGAAGTTGGCCGTACGGGGCTGAAGCGAGCGACGGGGTCCTCCTGTAGCTTGCAACGGAGACCGAAGTTGACTTCGAGCTGTTTGACGAGCCAGGCCGCGTGAAGGGTTGGGTCTGCTGGACAGACCATCGCTGACCCAATCGATTGCGTCGTTGGTTCCCTACCGACCGATCAGCACCGCAAAGACAAAGGGAGAGACAAACAGTGGCAAGCCGACTGCACCGTGGTCTGATGACAAGTCTTGTTGTAGCGGGAGGTTTTTTCGCGCTCTTCGGCCCCACCTCGCCTGTGGCAGTTGGCCAAAGCCTGGCCACACGGCAGGCCCGCCCGGATCGTGAGAACCAGAAACAGCGAGAACGGCCAGCACACCTCGAGCAGATCGTCGTGGTTTTCAAAACCCACTTCGACATCGGCTACACGGATCTCGCGCGCAACGTCGTCAATCGATACCGCACGACGATGATCGACAAGGCCCTGGCAGTCTGCGAAGCCACACGCAAGTTGCCGCCGGAACACAGGTTTGTTTGGACGGTCCCTGGTTGGCCGATGGCGCAGATTCTGTGGCCGAGACAGACGCCTGAGCGGCGTAAGCGGATCGTCCGGGCGATATACGACGGCCGGCTGGTCTGGCACGCGCTGGCCGGCACGACTCATACTGAATCGCTGGACTTGGAAGACCTTGTGCGCGGGCTGGGGTTCTCATCCCGACTGGCTCGGTCGCTGGACGTCCCGTTGCCGCGCGACGCGAAAATGACCGATGTGCCGTCTCATTGCTGGATTCTGCCGACGGTTTTGAAACGGGCCGGCGTGGACTTCTTGCACTTGGGCTGCAACTCGGCCTCGGCGTCGCCGGACGTTCCGATGCTCTTCTGGT
>JAADHY010000399.1 GCA_013151585.1 Planctomycetota bacterium | reverse complement strand
ATCGTGGCCTCGCGAGCGGTTGCGCTGGAGCTGATCCCGAAATCAGGCCCATTGACCGCCGAGACCGCTCCCCTGCTCTGCGGCGTCGAACTGCGGGAAGAGTCGACACCGTAAGTGCGAGCGCAGACGAGATGACGTCCCGACACATGGCAGGTCGGTGCCGCACGTCAACTGCCTGGCGTTGAGGAAACCGTCCTCTTTCGCTCTGTGTAACACCCAATGTTGTTCCCCGTGCCGCGAAGAGGCGTCGGTACCCTTTCCGAGTGAACAAGAAGGCTCGCGCGGAGACGCAGAGCCGCAGAGAAACGAACAAAAACCACAGGGCACAACTCGGCGTTGCCTCGACGGGGCTGTGATTGCTTGCCGTCGATCGCGGCGCAGCGGACTCCCGCGGGCAGATTGGCGATGTTCTCCGAGAAGGCGATCTTTCCTCTGCGCCACTGCGTCTCTGCGCGAGCATTTCATTCATCGAAGCGGTTCACCAATCGGCACACGCCATCCTTCAGCAAAGCCTCGCCAAAGTTGATGAGGAGCCCGACTCGCAGGCCACTCACTTTGAGATACGTCAAAACCTGCTTCCGATGCACCGAAGCCGTTTTCTCCACCGATTTCAGCTCGACGATGACTTTACCTTCGACGATCAAGTCCGCACGAAACCCGAGATCCATTTCGATCTCATCCCAGCGGACTGCTATCGGCACCTCTTCCTCGACCCGCAAACCCCGCTTGCGCAACTCGTAGACAAGAATCTTTTGGTACACCGACTCTAGCAACCCCGGTCCCAGCCCCTTGTGAATGACCATCGCAGCCTCGATAATCATTCCCATGATTTGGTTCACACTCATAGTGTCGCCCCCCAGTGGCAAGCTCGCGCAAAGGCGCAGCGACGCAGAGACCTGTCAGAACGGTCATTTATGAACACACACAAATTAGGACATCCAAACGCTAACG
The DNA here is from genome assembly GCA_013151585.1 of Planctomycetota bacterium. Lineage (GTDB taxonomy): Bacteria > Planctomycetota > Planctomycetia > Planctomycetales > Planctomycetaceae > JAADHY01. The sequence continues at coordinate 4,711 of JAADHY010000399.1, read as the reverse complement.
TCAACCGGCAAATGGAGATCAACCTGCAGCGTGGCGCTGCGCTCGCGGGGCGCGCCAGCGGTTCCTCACGACCGACCACAGACGACTTTTTGCCGCGGACTCGTTTGCGATGGTAGCTCCATGACTTAGGTTAGCCGGGGACTGTTCCCAGGGAGCGGTCGTCCGCGTCTCCGCGTGTTGGCGCGAGCTCTAACCAGGAAACTCCACCATGGCCCGCAACTGGCATGCCGAATTCTTCGAAACGCACTTGCGCAGCTTCGTCCCTCCTGGTAGCTTCGACGCTCACGCCCATCTGTATCGACGAGAAGACGCCATCGATGCGTTGCCGCGGCACGTGGAAGACGAATCCGGCCGCGTGGGTTGGGCGTCTTACTGTCGCGCGCTGGAGAGCTGGATGGGCGACCGGCGGCCGACCGACGGACTGTTCTTCACTGTCCCGAAGCCGACGTTGGACCGACCGACGGCCAACCGGTTCGTCGCGGAAGAGGTCCGTTCGCGCCCCGGCAGCCGCATGCTGTTGATGGTCCATCCAGCCGACGATCCCGCCGAGGTGGAAGCCGCTGCCACGTCGATTCCCTGCGTCGGACTGAAGGTCTACCACGTGTACACCGACCGGCCCGATACGCTCCACGCGCCCCCGGAGCAGTTCCTGCCGGAATGGGCATGGCAGCTCGCTCACGAGCGCGACTGGATTCTCATGCTCCATTTGGTCCGTTCACGCGCTTTGGCCGATCCGGTGAATCAAGACTATGTCCGCGAGCGTTGCCGGCGATATCCAAACGCCCGGTTGATCTTGGCTCACGCGGCCCGGGGATTCTGCGGCGCCCACACCGTCGAAGGCGTCCAGGCGTTGCGCGACCAGGGGAACATCTACTTCGATACGTCCGCTATCTGTGAGTCGCAGCCGCTGGAGGCCATCCTGCGCACGTTTGGCCCACGGCGGCTGCTTTTCGGAACGGATTTTCCAGTCAGCGAATTGCGCGGACGTTGCGTGAGCATCGCGGATGGGTTCCTCTGGCTGGACGAAGGCAACGTCGATTGGCAGCAATCGCAGTTCGCCCAGCCGACGCGGGTGGGAATCGAATCGCTGCTGGCTCTGCAACAGGCTTGTCGTAATCTGCACCTGACGGACGCCGACGTCGAACGGATCTTCTGTCTCAACGCCCGAGATTTGCTCGGTATCGACCGCGCAGATCGCACGGACCAAATCCAGGCCATCTACCGACGAGCGAAACGGCGGATTCCCGGCGGAACACAACTGTTGAGCAAACGGCCGGAAATGTATGCTCCCGATCGCTGGCCCGCCTATTTCGCGGAAGCGCGCGGTTGCGAAGTCATCGATCTGGATGGGCGCCGCTACTGCGATTTGACCACCTCTGGCATCGGCACCTGTCTTCTCGGTTACGCTGATCCGGACGTGAACGCCGCCGTGCTGCGCCGGATCGAACTGGGGTCTATGTGCACTCTCAACACTCCGGACGAGCTGGAATTGGCCGATCTGTTAATCCAGTTGCATCCGTGGGCCGAGCAAGTCCGTTTTTGCCGGACGGGGGCCGAGTCGATGGCAGTCGCAGTGCGGATCGCTCGGGCGCACACCGGTCGGGACCGTGTCGCTTTTTGCGGCTACCACGGCTGGTCGGACTGGTACCTGGCAGCGAACTTGCCGGAGCGTGTGACCGAGGCCTGCGCACCCCAAGAAGCCGTCGACCGGCTGATGGGACATCTGCTTCCGGGGCTGGCCCCTGCCGGAGTGCCGCGAGGATTGGCGGGGACCGCTCTGCCTTTCGCCTACAATCGACTGGATGAGCTTGAACGAATCCTGGAAAAGCACGGGCGCGATTTGGCGGCCGTGGTCATGGAGCCGACCCGATCCACTGATCCCGATCCCGGCTTTTTGGAGGGCGTGCGTGATCTGTGCCGTCAGAACGGTGCCGTGCTGATTTTTGATGAAATCAGCGCCGGCTGGCGTTTGCATCTCGGAGGCGCGCATTTGCGGTATGGCGTCGTACCGGACATCGCCGTTTTTGCGAAAGCCATTAGCAACGGCTTTCCCATGGGGGCAATCCTCGGGCGGCGAGAGGTGATGGACGCGGCCCAGCGCTCATTCATCTCGAGCACGTATTGGACCGATGGCGTTGGGCCGGCCGCCGCATTGGCCACCATCCGCAAAATGCAGACCGTAGATGTGCCCGCTCATGTAGCCCGGATCGGCGACCTGTTCCGCGATGGGCTCAACGAACTGGGGCGCCGGTACGGTGTGCCTCTTCGCGTAACAGGACATCCCGCCTTGCTCCACATTGGTTTCGACCATTCCGATGCCGCCGCGCTAGGAACGCTGTTGACCGTGCGCATGCTCGATCGCGGCTTCTTGACCGGCAGCGGCTTCTACCCGAGCCTCGCTCACGAAGAACATCACGTCCAGGCGTACCTTGATGTGGCTGCGGACGTGATTGCCGAGCTCGCTGATGCGATTCGGCGCAACGACATCCACGAGCGCCTCGAAACTCCCGTCCGCCACAGCGGCTTCGCTCGGCTCACGTGACCCGCCGCATCGATCAGCTTGATTGGGATGGTCCGATCGGACCAACGAGCCTTTTCGGACGCAAACATTTTCCCGGCCTCCGCTGCTGGAAGGCTCACCGGTTGAGGCACCGCCCCGGAAGCTGGCTTTCGATCTGCCTTGCGGTCGGGGTTGTGGCCAGTCCGCCCAGGGCAGTGCAGCGTAGTTCGCACGGCAGGCTGCGGCCAACCTGGTCCGCCGCGTCAATGACTTCGTCCAGCGGAATGACCGGATCGTAGTCCGCCAGGGCCATGTTCGCGCACGCCAGCGCGTTGCTCGCGGCCATGACGTTCTTGCCGAGGCACGGCACTTCCACCCGGCCGGCCACCGGATCACAGATCATGCCCAACGAGTTCTGCAAGGCCATCGAAGCGGCCGCCAGCGATTGACTGAGCGTGCCGCCGGCCAGCTCGACCAACGCAGCCGCCGCCATGCATGCGGCCGAACCACATTCAGCCTGACACCCGGCGACTTCCGCCGCAAAGGTCGACCGGTAGGCGATAAAGACGCCGACCAGGCCGGCCGCCAGCATCGCTCGCGCGACGGCCTCGTCCTCCAGGCCAAGTTCGTCAGACACGGCCAGACACGCCCCGGGCAATGTGGCGCAAGCACCAGCCGTTGGCGCGGCCACGATGACGCCCATCGCGCTTTTGACTTCCATCAGCGCCGATACGTAAAGGACAATCCGATTCAACACGCCCGCATCGATCAACGTCCGTTCGTCCATGAGCTCCTGGAAGCGACCGCATTGCTGTCCGAGGATACGATCCTCATAGCGAGTTCCTTCGATGCCCTGCCGTACCGATCGCCGCCACAGTCGGATCAGCTCCACCATCCGTGAAACCACCTCCTCGTGGCTCAGGTTGCCCCGGGCCGATTCGTACTCGATGGCCAGGGCAGAGAGCGGCCGGCCTCGGTCCGCATCGTAACGCAGCATTTCCCCGCAACTGTGGAATGGGACTTGCATGTTCTTGCGCGACAGAACCGGCAGCACCGGACGCAGTCGATGCACCGCCCGAACGGAAAACTCGGACCGCAACAGCTCGAGTACGGACTCGGGGAGGAACTGCTGAGCCTTGACTTCGACCAGCTCACCCGATTCCGATTCGTGCGTCAGGACTTCATCGGGCTCGAACAGATCAGCGACGCGAGCGGCAATCAGCGCGCCATCCCGGTCGGTTCGGATCAGCGTTTCGAAATAGTCCCCGGCGATCGAAACCGAGAAACCGTCGATATCGACGACTTCGACCATCCCGCCACCGGTCGAAATGGCTCGCAACGTGTGTGAACCGGCCGCGTTTCTCAGGGTGAGCCGGTACGTGTTCGGATGAGGATCACGCAGATCGGTGGCTTCAATTCGGATTTCCACTCCGGCTTCACGAAGGGCGTGCGCCGCGTTTGGCAGTCGTTCGTCGTCCGCATCCCAGCCCAAAAGCCCTCCGCGTAGCCCCATGTCCGAACCCTGCGAGAAATGCGTCCTTGCCAGCGCCCCATGACGATCGAACTGAAGCAGGACTTCGTCCAGGTTGCCGTCCATCAGGTCGCGTGCCAGCCGACCGATTCGCAACGCAGCGGCACAGTGCGAACTCGACGGGCCACGCATGACCGGCCCAATCACATCGTTGAAGATGCTGATCAACATATCAGATTCCCGCGATAAAGTTTTCGGGTGTCGATGCAAAGAAAGCTCGTTTGTGGTTTTTTTGGCTCTTCCGGGCGAATTGAGCGATTAGCTTGCGGCAGTAACCCGTTAACGGGGTTTCTCGGTCTAGGCTTAGCCCAACGAGCGGTCGCCAATGGGCTCGCTGACCCCCTCGTCTCGCTCCACGGGAGCCCGCACACTGCACGATTCGCTCTGTGACTCCGTCGGTTCCCTACCAAATGACTACAGCTCGCACCGCGAAAAGGTAGTATGCCGAACTATCCCGGGCCATGGTGAGCGAAGCGGCCTCCTGGGGCAAGGGCCCATTGCCAAAAGGCACGACTTTGAAGGGGTTGGAAAAACACGACGTTTTTTCGGCTTCACCGCTCCACGGGCTCCGCGAAGGGACTATCCCAGGCCGGTACTGGTGTATGAAAGCTCGTTGAGGTTGACAACTCAGCCGGCCGCTGCGTCCGCGACAGTTTGAAACCCGCCCTCTCTCTTGGCTG
>JAADHY010000300.1 GCA_013151585.1 Planctomycetota bacterium | reverse complement strand
AGGAGGAAGGGGATGCCCCGTGGTTGCATCATCTGTGTAGCGGAATCCGTGAGAATTCCGCACGTTTCCGAGCCAAGTCGATTGACTCCGGCCTCCCAGGTTGCTTGGGGATCCCTTTGGTCATTGGGATTTGCTTATTGGGCACACGGTCTTGGCAGGCCGTCGATCGCTTTCAGCGAACCTGTTCGGCGCAACGCGGTTACGGTCGACGGCCGCACTAGTAAGAGCGCGTTGCCGTTGGGCCTGGCAGTGGCCTTGCTGCTGAGCCTTGCCGCGACGGTACGCTCGGCCGATCGTCCGACGGCCGTCGAGAGTCAACTAGTTGCTCTCGAAAACGAACGTCTGCGCATCGGCTTTGACCGCCGCCATGGAACCCCGGTGGCACTGGTGGATCTCGATAGCGGCCACAACCATGTGGGTGACGCCCGGGACCGGGGGCCTCTTTGGGAGATCACGGCAAGCGCCGACGGTCGCACCGTGTCGTTTGGACCGGCGCACGCAAAACAATTCCAATGGGAATTCCTCGGTCCCGAGCCGAAGCGATTGCGCTTGAGTTGGTCCGGCTTTGCGCTTCCCGCTGCCTCGCAATGCAGGGTGGTCGTCACGGTGGCGTTGGACGATCGCGAGCCCATGAGTCGGTGGCGGATCACCGTGGAAAAAATGCCCGAAGCGGGTTTGCGCACCATCCGGTTTCCTCGCTTGTTCGGCTTGCGGCGCCAGCCGGAGGAGCGGCTGGCCGTCCCGATCTGGACAGGCCAGGAGCTGCGGAACCCGAGGGCCGTGCTGTGCCCGGACGGCGGATCGGCGCGGCGCTTCGCCTGGCCCTATCCCGGCAGATTGTCCCTGCAATGTCTGGCATATTACCGTAACGGCGCCAACGGCTTTTACGCCGCCTGCGACGATACGGCTGCGCGGCGCAAGACGCTGGCTCTCTGGGGCACTCCCGGTGGGGACGTGCATTTCGAAGTGGTCCATTACCCCGAGGACCAAGCGCTCGGCGCAAACCGGTATCGCCTGCCCTACACCGTGCGTCTGGGAACGTTCCAAGGCGACTGGATCACAGCGGCCGAACGGTATCGCACCTGGGCGGTGCAGCAGCCATGGGCCGTCCAGAGCCGTCTGCGCCGAGGCCGCGTGCCCGACTGGGTGCTCCAGACGGGCCTCTGGATTTGGAACCGCGGGCGCTCGCCGGGCGTGCTGCCTCCGGCCGCTCGGCTCCAGCAGCGTCTGCGGTTGCCGGTCAGCGTCCTGTGGCACTGGTGGCACGGCTGCGCCTACGATATCGGCTTTCCCGAGTACTTTCCGCCGCGCGAAGGGACCGAACCGTTCCGGCTGGCTGTCCAGCGCGCCCATGATGAGGGTTTGCACATGCTGGTCTACATGAACCAGCGGGCGTGGGGGATGAGCACGCGCAGCTGGCGCGAAGAAGGCGCCGAGCGCTTTGCGGTCAAAGGCATCGACGGCAAGGTCCGGCCCGAGGTCTACAACATTTTCACTCGCCAGGCCCTCGCTTCGATGTGCCTGGCGACGCCGTTTTGGCGAAACAAATATGCCAGCCTGGCTGAGCGGGCCTTCGGCGAGCTGGGCGTGGACGGCATTTACATGGACCAGGCGTGCCTCCAGTTGCCGTGCTACGATCCGGACCACGGGCATCCGTGGGGCGGCGGCGTTTCGTGGATCGAAGGTTTCCACTCGCTGGTGGGCGATATCCGCAAGCGATGCGGAGCCCAACGGCCGATCGCCCTGGCCGGCGAAGGCTGTGGCGAACCCTGGCTCCCATATTTGGATCTCATGCTCGCGCTTCAGGTGAGCCGCGAGCGCTACGCGGCGATCGGCGATCCTTGGGAGGTGATTCCGCTGTTCCAGGCGGTGTATCACCCGTACGCCATCACGTTCGGAAGCTACAGCTCGCTGGTCATGCCGCCCTACGACGAACTGTGGCCGGCCGAGTTCGCGCCCAAGCAGCCGCTGGCCCTGCTGGACCGAAAATACGCAAACCAGTTCTACCTGGAACAGGCTCGTGCCTTCGTCTGGGGCCAGCAACCGACGCTGGCGAACTTTCGGCCCGAGCTGCTGCGCGAGCGTCCCGAGGAGATGGACTATGTGATGCGCTTGGCGCGCGTGCGTCATCGCGCCGCCAAGTATCTGCTCTACGGCGAATTCCTGCGCCCGCCCCAGCTCGACGCACCCCAAGCGACCTCGGACTTTTCGCGACTGTCGATCTATGCGGGGCGCACCAGCCGCCTGACCTCGTACCGCAGGCGCCATCCGCTGGCTTTGGCCGGCGCCTGGCGAGCCGCTGACGGCGATGTGGCCATCGCGCTGGCCAGCATCGCCGATGCACCGCTTTCGATCTCGCTGAAGCTGGGCGCGGAATACGGGCTACTCGCCAAGCCCGCGCGTTCGGTGTACCGCATCGACGCGACCGGCCGCCATCCCTTTGTGTTTTGCAGCGAAGGTGCGGCCAACGGAGTGGTCAAGCTGGATTTGCCGCCGCGAGCCGCATGGGTGCTGGAGTTTCCCCGTCGCGTCCCCTAATAAAACGCGCCCCGTGGAGGCGCATCGCCCCAAAGGAAGGAAAAGGGAAAGAGCAGGCATTCTTGCCTATCCGCGGCGGTAGCCCGGTATCCACTGAAGGAATGCTTGCCCTTCTCCTTTCTTCTTCGCATGAGAAAGGCCCGACAAGTTCTCCCGGCACCCATCCTATGGTCCGGCGGCCTGTTCGATCATCCCTTCAATCGGTATGCACAAAGCAACACTATTGAAAAACAGGAAAACGAATGCTGCCAACAGGTATGAGTCAAACCAACACGCCTTAATCCAACGCATATGTTTTGGCAGGAACTGAACGCCGAGGGCGATCGGTCCATCCAGGGCGAGCACGGCGAGAACGAACAAATACCAGCGCTCGACGTTCCACCAACTCAGCAGGATAAGTTGTTGTGTCATGGCGGGCAGCGAGGTGTCGTGCGCCTCGAAGAATCGAACGTAGTGCGGAACGACGCCGCCCAAAAACACAATGAGCACGAACGTGACGAACAAGTGAATCGCGAGCGCGACGCCGGCAGCCAGAACCGCCTTGAGCAATGAGGTGCGGGATGTGGCCGCAGCGTGATCCATAACCAAATTGTATTGCATGTCGCGTTACGGTGCAACCAGTTCTTTCGGCTCGGCACTATCGGTTCGGATGCCCTTCCATACGAGCGTGTCTTCAAATGGGGAGGGCGAGCCTCCCGGCGAGCCGCGCCAAGGGGAAACCGCCGGAACTGCGCGGTTCAGCAAGAGCTTCGGCCTCTCCACGTCGCAAATGAATTTGAAGACACGCTCTAATTCGGAGTTATGCCGCCCGTTGGTCATCCGTCTTGATTTGCTGTGGCGCCCTGGAAGGTAGTCTGCCGGCCCTACCTTCCTTCTGATCTGTCTTTCGCGCAGATCTTGGCAGACGGCTTTCACGTCGTAGTTGAACGGTGCCGCGTATTGCTGGCGCAATGCCCGTTTTCTTCAACGATTGGGGCTCGCCGCATGGTTCAAGCCTTCAGCCGTTGTTGTGGAGTACAAATCGCCGACGGCTCGGCTCCCGAAGATCCAGAGATCGCTTCGATTCGCGGCTGGAATGTAGCATTCGCGATATGGGCGCAATTCCGTGTTAGCAGGTAGTTGGTGCCGTGAACCGTTGTGATGGCGTGAAAGCTAAAAGGGCCTCGATTATCGGATGGCTGGATGATTCGGCAATACACGATTGATCTCGGCCGCGCCTTCCTCGGTGACTGCAGTACCATCAAGAAACAGCAGTTCTAGATGTTTCAGGCCGTGAAGGTGTCGCAGGCCTTCGTCAGTTACTTGCGTTCCCGCTAGGCCCAGTGTTCGAAGGTGATGTAACTTAGCGAGATGAACGAGGCCGTCATCGGTGATCGCGGTGTGGTCGATGTGGAGCATCCAAAGCGAGACAAGACCGGCAATGTGTGGCAACCCGTCGTTTGTGATCTGGGAACGCTCCAATTTCAACACTTCGAGAGTGGACAGCCGTGCAAGCTGTCGTAATCCTTCATTCGTGACCGGCGTGCCTGTTAAATCAAGCTGCTTGATCTGTTGCAGGCCGGCCAGATGTGCCAGTCCAGCGGAACTGATCTGGGTGTTGTTAAGGGACAGGTGGGTAAGTTCTGGGAGCGAGCCGATCTCAGCGAGATCGTCGTCGGTGACCTTTGTTCCATTCAAATCGATTGCACCGATGTAGGAACGCCCCTTCTTGCCGCGCCTTTGGGCGAGGCCGCCCCACGTGACGCTGCCGCCCAACTGCTCGATCCTCGACGCAATTTCGATCTCTTTGCGCGTTTGGTTGATCGGATGCTTGAGCCAGGCGAATGTAAGCGCAAGGACCGACACTGCCACGAGTAGTGCGGACAAACTGAATTGGAAACAACGCCGTGTGCTTGGCCGGGTCAATGCCGTGCCGTCTGTGGTGCTCATGCGCGATCATCTCCGCGTCGCTTGTTTCACCCTCTAGCGGTCGAGGTAACTGCCGCCGAACGGTGCGCGGCTCCGTGCCGGCCCCGACCGGAAACCACATTGCCGCGGGACACGCCGACGGGGGCGACTGCCATACCGTCGCCGCGTCGCGTCGGCCCGGATCACCGAGGAGCACGGCATTCGACGCAGTTCATTGTACCAAGTCCAGGACGGGTGTTGTCTGCGTCTGGGCCTGTTCCATGCCGAACAGACTCGGTGCGTCCTTTTACTCGCCGCGGCACCGCGTGACCGGCCCCAGCGGATTCGCATCGCTTCCAGGCCCTGGGACGCGCAGCGTCCCGTTCGGGCGTTCCCACGCAGAGCGTGGGAGCGAGGGTGACACGGGGATGCACCCGGTGACAGTAACCCGAAGCGCCAGCGAGGCGTGACCAGCGTTTTCGCTTGTTTCCTCGCTGGCGCTTCGCGTTCCGATCTTGTGGCCATCCCAATTCCTTCCTGTGACAAACGACTAGGCTCCCTCGCGCCCCCTGGGCAGCGGGTCGTGGCCAGTGCGATCAACGGGAAAAGGACACGGGAAAAGGACAGGCATTGTTCCGCCTGCCCATGGTGGCGGTGCGAAATCGACCAGAAGAATGCCTGTCCTTTTCCCTCTCACGTCACGACCTGAGGGCTGGATCGACTTCCCACGGTCCGGGATGATACGGAGCATGAAAAGAGGGCCGAACCGCCGGACCGGGTGGCAATGCGGCGCGGCTGCGGCGGCGTATCTGTGCCGGTCGCTGACTCGGCGGTCGAAAAACGCTGAGCGAAACCGGATAATGGCGACCTGCCCCCATTCTATTCTTGCCCGTCCCAACGAAGGAGACCACGGTGGTGAAGAAGCTCACTTGTGTTGCAGTTGCTCCGATCGTCGGCGTGATGGCCCTGGTTGCCAGCGCGGCGAGTTCAGCGGAATTTCGGCCGATCAGCATTCGGGTTCCTGCACGGTGCGGGCCGGGACCGGCGGGCGCGCCGGCGGAAGTGAGCGTGCCGTTCGCCAGGGGAGCGTTGCGGCCGGAGGAAATCGGTCGCTTGACAGTGGTCGCACCGGACGGCGACGCGGTCCCCACGCAAACGCGCATCGTGTGGACATGGCCGGACGGTACTGTGCGGTGGCTGTTCGTTACGTTCGAAGCAGAGGCGGGCCAGGGCCGTTACACGCTCGCGCGAGGGCAACCGCCGCAGTTGAAGCCGATCCTGCAAGAGGACGGTCAGGCGATTGTGATTGATACTGGGCCGACGGTGATGCGTTTGCCGAACAGCGGCCCTGGCTGGTTCGATTCCATCGCCGTCCGAAACGCCGGCGGGAAACTTGTCGACATCGTACGCGGCTCAGAGGCCGCCGATCTGGTCATCACCGCCGCGGACGGCACGAAGTACCGCTCGCGGTTAGCCCGGGACCAGCGAGTGACCATCGAGGACAATGGCGGCGTCTGCGCACGGGTGTGCCTGGAAGGGAAGTGCCGGAGCAGCGACGGCGAGGCGCTGTTCGACTACATCGTTCGCTGGCAGGCTTTTCGCGGCCGGTCTCACTTTCTGGCGACGATCACTTGGATCAATGCTACGGACAACGCGGGCGAACGCGTGCGCGACTTGCGAGTCATGGTGCCGTACACGTTCCGCCCGGAAGGCATTGTTATCGGCTGCGAGTCGGGCGTGTATGACGCGCCGTTCATGGCGGGCAACTTCTACTTTGTGCTCCAGGAGGACCACGACCAATACTGGGCGAAGCGGCGACACACGGACGGGCGCACGCTGAATCTTGCCACCGGCGGGGCAAACGGCCAGCGCTGTCCCGGATGGCTCTATGTCGAAAGGCCCGAGCGAGGCTTCGGCATTTACGTCCCGCAGTTCTGGCAGGAGTATCCGAACGAGCTCACCGCCGAGGAAGGGCAAATTACGGTCGGCCTATGGCCCGAGCGGGCCAACAGGTACCTCTCACACAAACCCATCCTGCCGGCGCACAGCGACCCGAGGACCCGTTATCGGCACACCAAGTACTGGCCTCTACTTCCGCATCCTTATCTGGCGTTTTTCTCTGCAGAGGACAATTGCTTGGATGTGCCGCAAGGGGTAGCCAAGACGCAGCGCATCGTGCTGCACGTCTCGGCGGGCGAGAACGACGAGTCGGGGTTTGAGACCAAATACTGGGGCGGCTCCCTGCTGCCGGTGCGGGCCCATCTGGATCCGGAATACGTCGCCAGCACCGGCGTGTTCGGCCGGATCATGGCAAGTAACCCGAAACGTTTTCCCAAGGAGGAGCGCATGATGGCTGAGGCGTTCGGTTGGCTGAATCGGCACATCGACGTCCGCAAGTGCTACGGCAAATTCGATTACGGCGATTTCCAGTACATGGTGCCGTCGACGGCGTATTTGACTTGCACGGGCAAGTGGGCGCCGATGCAGGAGATGCCGCGCGAAGGTTATTGGCACAACAACGAACGCGACCCGGTTCGCGGCATTCTTCTGCACTATTTCCGCACGGGTGAGGCGGCGGCGTTCGCGCTGGCACGGATCGCGGCCCAGCACGCGTTCGACGTCGACCTCCGGCATCATCCCAACTGGGGCATGTATACGCACTCGTACGGCCACTGCTATCGCGCGTTGGGCACCGGCGGTGAGCCGGACCACGCGTGGCTGCTCGGCCTGCTCGACTGGGCTTGTGTTTCCGGCGATCCGGTTCTCAGAGGCTGGATCCTGCGCTGCGGCGAGCGTCTGGCACGCATGAATCCAGAGGCATTCGCCAAGACGGACTTACGGACCACGAGCATGGAGCTGCACATGATGGCCAGCTTCTACCGTTACACCGGCGATGAGAAGTATCGGACAGTCGCCCGGCGTGTGGCGGAGATCCTTCGCGATGCCCAGCTCGACACGGGGCTGTGGATGCCGTACCTGGGCCAGCCGGAACGAAAGCATTACATATCGATGGCCTTCGTGAGTCATACTTTGATGGCTCTGGCCGATTACATCGACGCGACCGGCGATGAGCGTCTGCTGCCGGTTCTTCAGAAAGGGACCGACGCCTATTGCGGGGCCGGCGAATCGAAATGGTCGCCGGGCGAGATCGGTCTGGTCATGCCCGCACTCGATACGCTTTGGCGGCGGACCGGCGATGCAAAATACGCCGACTTCGCGCGGCGTGTGTACGCTTACCTCTGTGCCAAGCAGTGTCTGGCCGACGATCCGCTCGTACGCGGCGAGTTCTGGCCGCAGTGGGGGGCGAAGAATCGCGCGGACGCAAAGGGCCGAGCCGCTCGGCCACCCCAATTCCTCAACCAGGCCCGCCCGATCACGCCGGCCACCGTGCTCGCCTATGGAATCACGGGCCTGCGGACCATCGCGGAAGCCAGCAGAAACCAGAGGCACTAACTGCACGTGGGCGAATCTTGCGAGTTGCCCTATCGTAACGTTTGGGAGTGCAGCAGTTCGAGACTTACAGAGTCTTAGCTTGTAACATGCGCGCGGCGCGCGCATTTTGTAGGACGGAGTGGCACTCCGTCCTACTTTGGTTGCGGCCATCAGGCCGCGTTAGGAGACCAGGCGATGAATCGCAATTCGCGGCGACCCGACATCGGGCGAGCGACGCGGCGCGAGTTCCTTGGAAAAGCGGCCGGTGCCGCGGCCGTCGGCATCTCCTTGGCCGGCGTCTTCGGATCGTTGCCAGCCGTCTATGCGGCCGGTAGCGACACGATCCGCATCGGCCTGGTCGGGTGCGGCGGCCGAGGCTCCGGCGCGGCCGTGCAAGCGATGAACGCCGACCCCGGCTGCAAACTGGTGGCCATGGGCGACCTGTTTCGGGACAGGCTGGAGGCCAGCCGCGAGCGGCTCAAGGCGCTGGGCGGCCAGAAGTTTGACGTGCCGGACGACCGCTGCTTTATCGGCTTCGACGCCTACCGGCACGTGATCGACTGCGCCGACGTGGTGCTCTTGACCACTCCGCCCGGCTTTCGGCCTC
>JAADHY010000390.1 GCA_013151585.1 Planctomycetota bacterium | reverse complement strand
AGCACGCCATGGCGGGCTTCGCGGAGCACCGTCCAGCGCGCCTGCCAACCGCTCGCCCCGAGGCTGCGCACCTGCAGGATCAATTCGGCCGGGACAGCCGCCACCGCCGTCATCGTGATCCCGATGATGAACGGCAGCGAAAGAATGACCTGAGCCGTGATCATGGCTTGCGGGGTGAAAAGCCAACCCAGCCACGCCAGCGGACCGCTCCGCGACAGCAGAATGTAGAGCACCAGTCCGACCACGACGGGCGGCAGTGCCATCAGCGTGTGGACCACCGACCGAACGGCAACCCGAGACCGATGCTCCGAGAGCCCCAGCCACGCTCCCACCGGCACCCCGATCAGCGAGCTGACGAGCACGGCCGAACCGGTCACCCGCAGCGACAACCAAACAATCTCCCCAAACTCAGAATCGAACTCCATCGAGTCGAAGTGCTTTTCTCACCAGTTGTCTCAGAATCATGGAATCGTTCAGCATAGGTCCGGTCAAGACAGAGACATGGTATCGGATCGCCGGCGCAAGAGCACCTGAACCGAGTGTCATTCCTGGGAGATCCGGGTGAGGGACGCAAGCTTTGCTGGGGGTTTTTCGGGCGTCGTGTCGTGGAGCGATCTCGCACGGCAACGAATGTGATGGAGCCGCCGCCGGTTCCAAATCGAAACGATCCCGCTACAATTTTCAGTCGGGTCGGCACCGGCGCAGCCCTCGAGTCGGCGCGAGCGGGTCGGCCGGCATGGTTGCTCGCAGCCGGGAATTTCGCACGTCCGTGCAGGATTGCGGATAGGTTTCAAGCGGTCGTCCGCTTACGAGGTGTCGATCAACGGGTGACATGGCAACTTGTGGAGAACGTTAGACCCACGAATGGCGGAAACGGGGACCATCTTCATTTTCGAGCGATCGCCTTACTGGACTCCCGAGTTGCAGCGGCAATTCGACCCGGCCGAGGTGACGGTACGGCGGTGCCGGTCAGTGGCCGACGTGCGACGACTCGCGTTTCCCACGCCGGGCGCCGCGTCCGCCGATCCGCGAGTCGTATTGCTGGACTTGGAATCCGGGCCGGCCGACTGCTTGCAACTGTTAGGGTCTGGCCTCCCGCGAGTCCATCGCGTTCCTGTGGTTGTGTACGCGCCTGGACGCGCGGTCGAACTGGAATGGCCGCTCCGCGAGGCCGGCGCCGTGGACGTGATCGTTGAACACATTCCGGGACGGGCCATGGCCCGGCTCTGTCGCCGTCTGCTTTCACGGTGTCAGCCGGTCGGCTGAACGCACGACGGGCAAGGCCTGCGCGGAGCCGGGCACTAACCGCGTCTTCCTGGGTTTCATATCAAGAAAGGTTTTTTAGTTCCATGACACAAAACCGCGAAGAGGAGATTCGATCCGTCGTGTCAGCGGTTTCGGACCCGGAGATCGGGCGACCGCTAAGCGAATTGAATATGGTCGATGCAATTGAGGTTTCCGGTGACGGGGCGGTTCGGGTGCGGATTGTCCTGCCCACGCCAGCGTATCCGCAGCCGGAGCGCATCGCCGAAGCGATCGAGCGGGCAGTCCGAGAAAAAGTCGGGGAGACGGTGTCGATCAAGGTCGAGTTCTCGGCGAAAGTCCGCGGCAAGGAATCGGGCGGCAAGATTGGCCTGCGTGTCAAAAACGTGGTGGCTATCGGTAGCGGCAAAGGCGGCGTCGGTAAAAGCACGATCGCGGCCGCTTTGACTTTCGGCCTGAAGCAGTTCGGCGCCAAAGTGGGCTTGATGGATGCCGACGTTTACGGGCCCAGCATTCCGCATCTGGTCGGCGTCCATGGCAGCCCGGCTATCGCGGAGTACCGGACCGAAGACGGCCGCACGGTGCAACGCATCCAGCCCATTGATCACGACGGCATGAAATTGTTGTCGATCGGGTTCCTGGTCCGCGAGGATCAGCCTGTTATTTGGCGAGGGCCGATGCTGCACGGGTTGTTGACGCAATTCCTCCAGGACGCCGACTGGGGCGAGCTGGACTACTTGATCGTCGACTTGCCGCCAGGCACGGGCGATGTGGCCATCACGCTTTCGCAACTGGTTGGCCTAGCCGGAGCCGTCGTGGTCTGTACTCCGCAGAAGGTGGCTCTGCTGGATGCCGTCAAAGCGGTCGCCATGTTTCGCCAAGTGAACATTCCGGTCTTGGGAATCGTCGAGAATATGTCCGGGGAGGTGTTTGGCCGTGGCGGCGCGCGAGCCAAAGCCGAAGAATTGGGTGTCCCGTTTCTCGGTGAAGTGCCCAGCTTGCCGGAAATCCGCGTAAAAGGCGACGAGGGGCAGATTGCCAGCTTACTGGAAGAGGGAAGCCCGGCCCGTGAGCCGTTACTTCACGTGTGCCAGCGCACGGCGATCCAGATTGCGAAAGAGTTACTGACATCTGCCGAGCTGCCTCAACTCGAGGTGCTGTGACGAGGGCGAGCCTGCAAGCGTCCGCAGGCTGGCAGGTGATCCGGCCGTCCCCAAGCGAAGCCCAAACTTCATCACAAGTCATCGGCGCAAGTCGGCTGGACGGGCAAACCACAAGCGTTCAGCGCAAGCGGATACGGCTGGTGCTGACCACGGGCAGGTACTGTTCTTCCATTTCAGAGAGGCGGCGTCGAGCTCGACGGTTGAGCTTGAGCAGGTCCCGTTGGTTGTGTCGATCCAGCCGCTGTTCCAGCCGCGATCGAGCAGCGCGATTGGCACGTTCCTGGGCTCGCCGGTGCTGCCGATTGGCTGCGACTCCCACCCCCAAATAAGAGATCAACCCAATCAGGCCGGCGAAGAAAACTGTTTTTCCGGCCCCGGTCGGCAGCGAGTGGCCGGACGCCACACCGATCAGAAAGCCGCTGAGAATCAGGATGCTGCTAGGGCTGACCAAGGGACGTGTTCGGTCAGCGTGATGACGATTACCAGACATGGGTTCGTTCCTCTGCGCGTCAGACGGAAATGGGTCCGCCGTTCTTCGGTGGCCATCCCGGGCACTGGGTCGCGCAGCCGGGAGGCCGGCGGGCGGGTGCCCCCGTCCCGTCCGCCGAGACCGTGTCAGGGCGGTCCGTCGGTGTCCGTGCCGAACGAAGCATTCGTTCTACCAATCAACTCTAGCTTGAGCCCGGTGCTGTGGCCGGCCGGCGGCGGTGGACACCGCCGGCGCGGCGGCGGACACTTGACGCCTTGATTGGATTGTCCCGGTTGTAACGGCGCGGTCAGTGCAAAAGGCGTAGCAGGTTTTGGTCACCGAGCGGTCCACCAAGCGAGAGCGCGAGCGAAGCTCCGGCTAAGCAGCGGCGCGCACGTAAGCCGGAGCTCTTCGCGTAGCCCAGTGGAAGCGTGGGCCTTCCGCTGGCCGAATCCGCGAATGGCTTACTGCGTGGTCAGAACTCGAAAGGGAGGCCTCCGTCAAGGCTGTTTCGTCGGGACTTTCCACAGATCCACGCTGCTGCTGCCGCAAACGGTTGCGATGATATTCGGATCCGGGGAAAGGGCGATGTCGAGAATCGGACTTCCCACGTGAATCGCGCGTTGCGAAGGCTGCAGTCGATATGAAAAGAACCGCAGTCTCCCGTCCCAGCCTCCGGCTACCAAGGTGAGCGGTTGCGTAGGAATCCAGGCGAGCGCGGAAACGGCGTCGCTGACATCTTGCCGCTCGAGCGGCTCTCGCGTTTTGGCATTCCAGATCACGACCCGGCCGTTCCAATCCGCAGAGGCCAACAGCCGGCCGTCAGGGCTGAAGGCCAAGTCCCCTACTTCTCCGGAGTGGGCTCGGGTGATGGAGGCGATCTGTCGAGTGTCGGCGTTTCGCCACTCCAGCAAACCGTCGCGGCCCGCTGTCACCAGCAGCCGGCCATCGGGGCTGTAACGTAACTCGCAAACGCCGCCACGATGACGCGTTCGCATCATTTCGTGACCGCTCCGGGTAAAGAATACGATTTGGCCGTCGGCGAGGCCCAAGGCCATCTCCGGGCCGATCGTGGGCGAATCTCGGAAAGCGATACTTGTGACCGGAGCCGGAAGTTTGGGAAAGGTCTTGGTGCGTCCGGTGCCGAGTTGCCAGCCGGCACAATTTCCGGCCAGATCGCTGGCGACGAGGAATCCGTCCGGCGCGATACCAATCGTGACGACCGACTCGTCCATCAGCCGAGGTAGCGTCTTGACGCGTTTCGCCTTCAGGTTCCACAGCACCACCTCCCCCGTGCCGCTTCCGGCGGCGAGGAAAGTCGCGTCCGGGCTATAACAGAGATTGATCAGAGCGTCCGTCGGCGAAGTCAGCTCACCTTGCCATTCCGGTGGTCGGCGTGGTCCGGCTGTGAAAAAATAACTGATGGCGGCCAGCACGACCGCGATCGTCATCAAAACGACAGCAATAGGGGCGATCCGACCGGTTGCCTTCATGACACAGTTTCCTTTCGGATGGAAGAGTCGGAACGGCTTCGGTCATGCAGGCCGACGGCCGTTTTGGCGACCACGACACCTTTGACGCGTGCCCCTCGGCTGACTTCCATTTTTACAGCAAACCGCGGGCAACTGCACCCCCAAATTCGTGCAAAGCCGACTAAAGATGGCTAAGCTGTGCACTAGAAAGGCGGCCAAACACTGGCCGACGGGCTGGCCGCCGAAAACCGGGATGTACGCCAAGGGAGGAACAACGCGGCCGTGAAAATCGCAATGGCTCAATTGAATCCGACCGTCGGCGATCTCAAAGGAAATGCCGAATTGATCCGTAAGGCTGCCGAGCGGGCCGCCGGTGAAGGAGCAGAGCTGCTGGTCACGTCCGAACTGGTCATCAGTGGCTACCCGCCCAAAGACCTGCTGTTGCGAGAAGGCTTTGTCGCCGCCTGTGATCGCGAGGTCGAGCGACTGGCCGCGACTCTGCCCGAATCACTCGGCGTGATCGTCGGACATCCGAGTCGAAAAGGCTTGCCGACGGGCCGAATCGCGAACGCCGCCAGCTTGCTGGCCGACGGCCGCGTTGTGCGATCGATCCACAAGAAGTTGCTGCCCAATTACGACGTCTTCGACGAGCAGCGATACTTCCGCGCTGCCGAAACGGTCCGGCCGATCGAGTTTCGAGGCCGACGCCTGGGGCTGCATATCTGCGAAGATGCTTGGTGGGGGGAAACGGGCACGTTCTATGAGGGCGCGGCGGCGTATTGGGGCGATCCGGTTCGTGAGTTGGTCGAAGCCGGCGCGGAGATTCTGATCAACGTGTCAGCCAGTCCCTTCGAGATCGACAAGCCTCATCGACGTCGTCGCATCCTGACCGAGCACGTCCGGGTTCACAAACGCCCTTTCCTGTTCGTCAACCAAGTCGGGGGCAATGACGACTTGGTTTTCGACGGGCATAGCCTTGTGATGGACGATTCGGGACGGATGGTTTTCGCGCTGGCAGGGTTCCGCCCGGACTTTTGTGTCGTCGATCTGGATCGACTTCCAACCCCGTCGGGCGGCCCCAGTCCGCAGCGCGAGCAGCTTCTACTTGATGCGCTCGTGCTGGGGCTCCGCGACTACATGCGGAAGTGCGGTTTTTCCGATTGCGTGCTGGGTCTCTCCGGCGGCATTGATAGCTCGCTGGCCTGCTACATCGCCGTGCAAGCCGTCGGCGCTCAGCACGTGCACGGCCTTCTTATGCCAAGCCGCTATAGCAGCCAGCACAGCGTCGATGACGCCCAGCG
>JAADHY010000187.1 GCA_013151585.1 Planctomycetota bacterium | reverse complement strand
GCAAAAGCTGGTCCCTTTTTTACGCCGGCATCCACACCGCGTATCTGTTCTACTTTCATCTCTGCAACAAGACCTGTGCCGGTGGCGGTGCGATCGCAGCCCCAGTACCGCCAGCCGGCGGCCTGGATCGGTTTCCACGGCGTGGCTTCCGCACCGTCTTCGATGCCGCCAGCCGGAGGAAGAGGACCGGATGGCTGCCCCAAAAAGCGCCGCTGCACCGTCTCGCCCCGCCAGCGGATAGTCACCGTAGACCGAGCGACTTGATCGCCTTGGGCGACCGTGACTTCATGCCGGCCGACGGTCAAGGTCAGGCGCTGTCGCCCGGAGAGAACTTCCACTCGCTCGCCGTCGACCGTCACCCGGGCGTCGGCAGGCACCTCCAGTTCCAAAGTGCCCGTCCCCGTCTTTACGTAGACAATCGTGGTGAGCAGGAGGAGGGCCAGCACGGCGGCCGTTCCCATCAGCCAGCAGCGAGCTCGCTTGTCGCGGCACGCATGTCGAAGCGGCTGCTGCGTCAAATATCGCTCCAAATCCTCCGCCAGCTCCTCGGCGGATTGGAACCGCTCTGCCGGATCCTTGGCCATTGCCTTCAAGCAGATGCGTTCCAGTATGGGATCAATGTCGGGCTTCACGCTCGATGGCCGAGGAGGAGCGTCGTGGACGATTTTGTACATAATCGCGCTGAGTGGCCCGGTGAAGGGCAAACGGCCCGTCAGCAGTTGATAAAGGACCACGCCTAAGGAATAGACGTCGCTGCGGACGTCGGCGGGCTGGCCATCGATCAGTTCGGGAGCCATGTAGGGGACGGTCCCGATCAGCGCCTGACTATCACTGAGCGAGAGGTCTGATTCGTGGGGCCGAACCAGACCGAAGTCGGCCAACAAGGGTTCGCCATCGTCCAGCAGGATGTTGGAGGGCTTAATGTCCCGATGAATCAAGTTTTTCTTGTGAACGGCCGCCAGTGCTCGCGCCAACTTCATAATGATCTCGGCGCTTTGCTTCGGCGTGAGCTGTTCCTGCTGAATCAGCTCGCGCAACGTGGGGCCCGGGACCAGGCGCATCGCGATGTAGAGCATGCCGTCCACTTCGCCCGCGTCATAAATCGGGCAGACGTTCTTGTGGTCGACTCCGGCCGCGGATTGAGCCTCGCGAACGAAACGGCGGAGCACGTGAGAGTCGGTTCCCCACAAGGCGTGCGGGATTTTCAACGCCACGTCTCGCCGCAGCTTCGTGTCGAACGCCAAATAGACCTCACCCATCCCGCCGGTTCCGAGACGATGGCGGATTTCGTAACGGCCGATCCGGCGGCCGATCAAATTTCGGCGTTCGCCTGCTTGGTCCGGCCCAGGCAGCGCGACCGTCTCGCCGGTCCGACTGGTGTCAGGCTCGGAGCGAGGCCGTTCGTCCGCAATCGTTGCGTGCAACTCTTCTCGGCACGACGGGCGGCTCTCTTGGCGAACGAGCCTCTCGATTTGAGCCTCGTCGATGGAAATCTCCAAGTCAGGAAACCGGGATCGCAACTCACCACCGCTTGGTGGCTCTTCTCCTGCGACGGCTCGGTTGACGCATTCCGCCTGCACCAGTTCTGTCACCAGAGCGGGCTGGTGGGCCAGCTCGGGCCATTCCCGCAGATACTCTTCGAGCGGTTTCGGCTCTCCGTTTCGCCAGCGAAACTCCTGGTCCACCTTGATGAGCTCTACAAGGATCGGCTCGCGAAGCCGATCGCCCGGCGGTGGGACCCACTCGGCCAGCGCGATGGGCCGGCCGCTTTGCCAAGCGATCTCTAATTCCTCCACGGCCCGGTCGATGAGCGTCCAGTCTGAATGTTCCAGCTTTGTCGTTGCTCGCCAGATCGACTCAAGCATCACTCGGCTCCGGCCGTTTCTTGGAAACTCAAATGGTAACTCGGAAAAGCCACCGAAATCCGAAAACCAACGGAGAACCCGGCATTTGAAGCCCTCTCGCCGTCGCGGCGCAACCGTGGGAGAGAGGGGCAGGGTCAGAGGGGCCTTCACCCGGCTCGCCTTCGACGAGCCACGCACCCCTCGCAAGCAGGAAAGCGACGTAAGTCTCGTTTACAAAAACGCTTGGAGCGATCCGTTCACACTGGTTGTGTGTGCCGCCGAGGCGAGCCCGAGAGTAAATTTACTATTCCGATCACTGAGTTAAAACTCAAAGAAGACGTACGAACAGTATTCGGCTGAACGCATACCTTGCTCTCCCTATCTATTAAGCCGGAAAAAAACCGCGTTGGGAGCACACCGCCGTGTTTTTTTGCTCAAACCCAGCAAAAAGTGTCAGCTCAGCTCACCTTCCGCCCGCTGCCGGAGCCGCTGCTCAGCTCGCCGGAGGGCTCGCCGCACCGTCCAACGGGAACAGCCGAGAGTTTCTGCGATCGTAGCTACACTTTCGCCCTGCAAGCACAACTGCACGATCTGTTGCTCACGAGCCGACAACTCGGCGGCCAGGGCCTCCAACTCATCCAAGAAGATCGCTGCGTCTTCCGGTGAAGGTCCGCGTGCCAGAATTTCCTCCTCTGACACTCGCTGAGTCAGAGACTGTTCCCGGCCGACGTCCCGCTTGGCGGCTCTGTGACGGTCCGCCTGCTTGCGCAGCTTGTTTAGTGTGATGGTTTTCAGAAGGTTCCAGAGGTGGCCGGAATCGTCGATTTGATATTGTCCCTCGCCTGTCCGGCGGAAGAAAGACCCAAATGCCGACTGCAAAATGTCTTCGGGAGAGACGCGTTTTCTGAGCCGCCGGTCCAATTGCTCGTCCACTAAGCGGTAAAGTCGCTCCCAGTAGCGCCGATGCAACTGGTCGGCCGCCTGCTCATTCCCTTCGCGCCAGCTTCCCGCCAGTTTGGGGATATCTGCCTCGCCTGCCATTTTGCCTCGCTTCTTCACCGCCACGATCGAAAGACGTTTTTTCCATCGTAAACTGCAGTGGACCCTGTGTAAAGCGTTCGTTGTTTCCCGGAAAAGCGAGACGCTTGTCCGGCTTCGGCAGCTCCAGAGAGCGGCTGAGTTCGCCGTTCACACGAACTCGACGTGCCGTGTTTGCTCAAACTCCGTGATCCGCCGTTCGAGCTCCTGCCGGATCGTATCCAGACGGGCTTCGTCCTGCACTTTGCCGCCGTGGCGGGCGTCCGTGACGTAGAAGACGTCGACGACCTGATCGAAGTGCGTGCTGATCTTGGCCAGCTCGACCGACAATCCCAACCGGAAGATGGTCCGAGCGATCGTGTAGAGCAGACCGGGGCGGTCGTGTGCGAAGACGTCGATCACGGTGCAGCGGTCCGAGGCGTCGTTGTCGACGCCCACTTTCGTCGGTTGGTCCGAGATGGGCGGAGCGGACTCCTCCGGCGCGAACCGTTTGTGCTGCTGAAACAGTTCTTTGACGGTGATTTCTTTCGTCAAGACACGACGGATCGCCGCAGCCACTTCCTGAATGCGCGACTCGGGGCAGGGACCGGCGAAGTCTTTGTCGACGACGCGGAAAACGTCCACAACGATCCCCTGCGTCGTGGTGTTGATGGCGGCCGAGATGATTCCCAGACGCTTGGCGGTCAGGGCCCCGGCGATGCGGTGGAAGCATCCTTCGGCATACTGGCCGTCCATCAGGATGCGGTAATCGACAGTGTGTGTTTGCGGATCGTACTTTCCCTCCACGACGATTTCGCCCCGCCGCAACCGATGGATGATGTCCAGATCGGCGGCGATCCGTGCGGGCGGCGTGGTCGTCAGATAGTAGGGAGAAAAGGATTGCAGTTGGCGCTCGATGAATTCCGTCGACGGCCGCTCCGAGCCTTCGCGGTCTTCGGCCTGGAGCGGCACGATGGCCGCCTTGACCTGATCCGCAACTTCCGCCAAGAGTTTCTGCTGCAAGTGCTGCGGATGCTGTCCGCTGAGGATCAGCATGGCCTTTTCGTACAGGCCGCCGAGCACGTCTTCTTTCCACCGGGTCCAGACGCCGGGTCCGACCGCTGAGAAATCGGCGGCCGTCAGCACGAACAGCATGCGCAGCGTCTCCGGACTGCCGACTTCGCGGGCGAATTCCAACAGCACCTGGGATTCGGTCGTATCGCGCCGGAATTCCAAATGGGCCATGGCCAAGTGGCGATGGACCAGGAAAACGAGCCGTTTTCGCTGTTGGTCGCTCAGGCCGAACCGTGTCGCGGCCTGTTCGGCCAGGTCGCGGCCGACGTCGCAGTGGTCGCGCTGGTAGCCTTTGCCCAAATCGTGCAACAGCAGGGCCAAATGGAGAATCTCCTTATGTCGGATGTCGCGGTAGGCCGTGCCCACCGGACCGTCTTCGCGGCCCAGCCGTTCCACCTCTTCAATAGCTCGCAGGGTGTGCTCGTCGACGGTGTAGCTGTGGTATTGGTTGAACTGCAGCAGACAGCGCGCGTGTCTGATTTCGGGCAGGACCCGTTCCAAAACGCCGGTCGCGTACATACTGCGAAGCAGCGTTCCAAGCTTGCCGGGGACAGCGAGCATTTCCAGAAAAACTTTCCGCGCGGCGGGCGAAGCGTCATCGGGCCAGTCGGCGGCGCACGATTTGATGAACCGCTCCAGACGCGGACTGAGCTGGACGCGGTGCAGGGCCGCCAGGCGATAGACGTCCAATGCCTCCTCCAGCCCAAATGGCTCTCGCCGTCGCGATGGACGGGCCAGGTCGATATCGGTCGATCCGATCAACAAACCGTTGGCCGCCCGACGCTGCGTCAGAAATCGGCGAACGCGCTGGCGAGCGGGGACCGGCCGGTAAAGCTCCACAAAATGCCGCGTGCATTCCGCCACGGCCATCGTGTGACGGAAATACTCCTGCATGAATCGCTCGACCGGCCGCTGACCGGGGCGAGCGACGATTCCACGTTCCTCCGCAATCCGCATCTGTTCTTCGCGGGTGAGGACGTCTTGCGCTTTGTTTGCGCCCAAATGCAGTTCAAAGCGGACCCGGAGCAGGAACTCCGCCGCTTCCAACAGTCGCTGAGCTTCACCGCGCGAGAAGGCTCCTTTTTGCTGAAGCAAGCTCAGGTCCTTGGTCCCGAACCGAGCGAAGCCGATCCAGCGGATCAGATGGAGGTCGCGCAGGCCGCCGAGTGAGCGCTTCACGTCCGGCTGCAATTGCTGGACGGTCGCGCCATGCTGTTGTCGCTCCTGCTCTCGGCTGGCGATGCATTCCTCAATAAAGGCCCGGCGGCGCGACCGAACAATCCGCCGGGCGAACTGCCGCTTCAGCTCTTCGGTCAGTGATTCGCTACCCCAAAGGTGCCTCGCGTCCACTAAAGCAGTCGCCAGATGCGGATCGGACCGAGCGTCCGCTAAAGTCTCACCGAGCGTCCGGATGCTATGGCCGAGCGTCATGCCCGCGTCCCAGCAGTCGCGAACAAAGACTGAAACGTGGTCGCCGAAGATTCCACGGACGGCAGGGCGGTAAAGGAAAATCAGATCGACGTCCGAGTAGGGGGCCATCTCGTGGCGGCCCAGCCCCCCCAGCGCCACAACGGCTGTGCGCCGTTGCATGAGCTGCCGCTGCTCATCCGGCAGCTTCTGAAAATGTTCCTCCAGCAATTGCAAAAGGAAGGCGTCGCACGACTCGGCCACGGCGGCGGCCGCCTGAATGCCCGTTGCCGAACCGGCCAAAAGCTGACGCCCACGTTCGGCGATCTG
>JAADHY010000211.1 GCA_013151585.1 Planctomycetota bacterium | reverse complement strand
CACAGGCCACACGGATTCAAGTTGTCCGTAAGAGAAAAGCCTCCGATCCTGCGGAGCCGCTCGGAAACGCCACATCAAAGCACCGTCCGACGTCCGAAGACAATAGACGTAGCCGCCGCGCGTTCCGAACAGGCACCGGCCCGCGGACACGGTAGGGGGAGAATCGATCCGGCCGTCGGCAATGAACGTCCAGAGCAGCTTGCCGCCGGCAGCCGAGAGGGCGTAGAGCGCATGGCGGTTTGTCTCGGCCACAAACACACGGCCACCGGCCACAACGGGCGCGGTCAGCGGTGGTGTGAGCTGTGCTTTCCACGCAAGCGTCAGTTGGCGGGGAGCGGCCACGTCTTGGTAGTCGCTGCGGGCGGGGTTACATCGATAAGTCGGCCAGTCGTGAGCTGAGCGGTCAGTCGAGACAGCAGGCGGCGAACCGAAAGCAGGGCCTTTTTCGAGTCGCGGCGGACTGTCGGTTCCTTCCGATGCTTTCGGCGACACCGCGTTCAGTCCCTTCAAGAGTTCCTCCGGCTGGCACGCGCAGGAATGCTGCGGCACGTAGAGCAGTCCGTTGGCCGGCATGATCCCATATTGACACGCTCCGCGGTACCACGAGTTCGCGATAACATTGCCGCTTTCCGGATCGATGAACTGCACACCGCCTCGGCCCACCAGCAACCAACGCACAGTCGCCTTGCTCCGATAACACCGGTGATGCCCCCAACCTTTTTGCGGCGGCAACGTCCTGACGACCGGTTTTCAAATCCCGTCCTTCGGTGAACCCGGGGCCTCTGCCGGCTCGCAGGTTGCCCACCCACACTACGCCGTTGATCACGAAAATATCGCCCGGCGTGTTGTAATTTTCCGAGTACCGCGCACGCCAAAAGCTCGGCGCCGGTGTCCATGGAGTACGCGACCAACTCGGCGTCCTGCCGATTGTTGCGACCTCCGCTGGCCACGATCCACTCGGTCGTCCCGTTCGGCGGAGCCTTGCCGACGTTGTCACCGGCCTTGCGGTCCAGAACCAACACGACGCCGTCGTGCATGACAAGCGTGGGCGTTGACCAGGAAAAGCGGCTTCTTGCCACCGGATGCGCCGCTCGCCAAAGCTCTTTTCCAGTCAAGGCGTCCAAACAGACGACGTGCGAGACTATCTGGAAGCAGACCTTGCCGTTGTCTACGGCTAACGTGGCGGGCAGAACATCGCCCGGCGTGCGGAACGGCTTCGCCCAAAGCAGCACGTAGCCGCCGTCGCCGGACGATGAGCCAACCGCCGCGCCGCTGACGCTCCGGCGAGCACGACGACGATCATCCGTCCTCACCGCAACAATCCGCTGCCTTCCGTAAATCGGATACGCTTTCCGCGGCAAGCGACGCCAGATCGACAACTCCAACGAGGCGCTCAAAAAATCGCGGTTGATCGCTTGGCGCCGCTGCCGGTGTTGCTCGGCCGTCATATCGTCAGCCAGTACAAACAACGTTTCGCCGTCCCACAGGAGTTCCCGAGCTCCCTCGGTGCCGGCAAGCCTCGTCACCGTCTCGCCAGTCGCTGCGTCCAGCACGGTCACCGGATCGCCGTAGTTCAAGGCAACATAGACCCGTTCGCCGGCCGCCACCAATCGCCGTGCGACCTCCGGCGGCCCGCTGCGGAAGCCTCGAAGATGGGCTTCCCAGTTTTCGATGGGGCGCTCCCACAGCAACACGCCACTGAACGCATCTCGGGCCACCAGCTTCCATTGCGGTGGCAGGTAGACCGAACTGATGGGCCCTTCGTCGATGATGTAAAGCAGCCGGCCGCCGGCCGTGACCATGGCGCTGACGCTGGCGAAATGCTCATGGCTTCGGGCAAACTTCGGGCCGCAACTCCAACGCAGGCCCTTGGGCGGACCAACGATCGTGTCCTTCGATACGGCGTTGTTCGAGGCGTCGTGCAGGAAATGATTCCACTGGTCGATTTCGGCCGGCCACGGCTTGCGAAAGAAAGGGTCAGGTGTCAGGTGGCGGAATTTAGCTTCACAGCCACGCCGTTGGGAGCCAGCACCCGGAGCACTTCGTCGCGTGGGACATTCAGCTTGCTACTGATCACCACCAAGTTCACCACGCCGTCCACAAATGGCAGATGCGTTCCCTCCCATTGAGATACCGTGACCGAGCCGTAAAGCTTCTTTTCCAGCAGATATTCTCTCGCCGCCGCGACCTTCTCCAAATCGCGGTCCAGCCCGTGGACCACGTACGAGCCCCCGGCGTGCAATCGCGCCAGCAGTTCCGGGCTATTGCAGCCGATCACGACAACCAACCCTCCTTGCACACCGGACGCGTTGAGGATTTCCGTGGCATCCTGAGAAGCCGCGATGCAGGACATCGTCGTGAGAAGTCCTGCTACGATGAGAGCGGTTTTCTTCATGGCAATGATGCTCGAGTCTCCTCGTGGCTTCTTTCAACGGACTTCGTAGGCCGCGCACTCCTGCTCGGCCACCATCCGACGAGCAAGAGCGCCCGGCCTACTGGCAACCTCAGACGCAACAAGGTCCAAGAGATGCCGTTCGAAGATTCACTCCTTCAGATGATCGATACACTACCCTGTGTTCTCTGTTGGGATACGGGGCTTCTCCAGCTCCCACCCTGGGCGATACTTGCGCCGAAGGAACTGATCCGCCTCGGGACAGTTCGTGGCCTTCAGATGCACGGGGTCCCACTCAAGCTTTTTACCAACGCGGTAGGCGACGTTTCCCAACGCCAAAGCCTCACACAAGGGCCCCGAGTAGCTGAAAGGCATTTCGGCTCTCGCTTGATCGTTGTTTCTGATTGCCTCGATCCACTGCCGATACTCGCCGCCAGGATATCGAGGAAGCGTGCGTGGCGGCGGTGTGTAATTGGCGTACTTCGCCTTCGGATACAACTCCATAGGACCGGCGGGCCCTCGTTCGATCTGCATGGTCAGCCTTCCTTCGCTACCGACAAAGTGGATCGCAATCGGCCACTCGTGCGGCAGATCCAAGTGCCGCAGTTCATCGAACCGCACGTTGCCGTTACACCATTTCACAGTCACGGGCGGCTTGTCTCCTCGCGCCGGAAACGTCCATGTCGCTTTCTGCCAGGGAGGCACGCGTTCCAGACCCGGCCGACCGGGGCCTTCCCCTTCAACGGTCAACGGGTATTTGAGATCCAGTGCCCAGAACACCAAGTCGAGGGCGTGGCTGCCGATGTCCCCAATCCTTCCGTTACCAAAATCCCACCAACTGCGCCAGTTCGATGGATGGTAGAGGCCGCGTCCAAAGCCCGGATAAGGGTGGTATTTTGCCGGACCTAGCCATAGATCCCAGTCCAAATGGGCGGGGATGGGCAATTTCTCCGGCAACTGCTTATCCGCCCATTCGGGGTTGTAGTCCCTGACTGGTCTGGGTGGCCAAGCATCTGGTCCCAGATAGGGATCCCACTCATTATCACACCACACATAAACCTCTCTGACTTCGCCGATATCACCGGCCTGGATGATCTCGACAGCCTGATGAAAGATCTCGGTGGTGTGGTTTCCGATTCCCATCTGAGTAATCACACCACGCTCCTTGGCCAGGTTGGGTGGCCAAGCGTATTTCATAGACGTTATGTCCGAGTAGTTTGGCGCAAAAGACGTGCTTGCCCATTTTCATCGCCATCGCGCTGGCAGAGACGTGCGTATGTTCGGGGGTCGTAACCACCACCGCGTCGATCTTGTCCTGCTCCTGCTCGAGCATCACCCGAAAGTCTTTGTATTTGGGGAGGTTGGGAAACTGCCTGTAGAGGCCAACGATTCTGCGATCGCCGTATTCTTCTGTTTCAATGTGTCTCGCCCACTCGGAATCCACATCACACAGGGCAACCACATTGATTCCGCCTGCTTTGAGCATTTGGGTCACGACAAAGGCCCCGTGCCCTCCCGAGCCGACAACACCGATATTGACCAGGTTACTCGGCGCTGATCGGCCAAGCACACGATCGGGAACAATCGTAAACGCCGTTGCTGCCGCTGCGGCGCCAACGAAATCACGTCTTGTGAGTTTTGATTTGTTGCTCATTCTTTCGTCTCCTTGATGCTTTCGCGTTTGCCTTTGCGGATTTCGTTCTCGATCACGTACGCCATCATCTTCACGAAGGATATCCCGCGATTCGGCATATCGGGATCGAGCCGTTGTTTCTCCGCCCACAGCCGGCCGATTCTGGCCCGCTGCGACACGCTCAACTTGGCCATGCGTCGACCGACAGACTCTTGGTGTGCCTTGCCCGGCGTGTACCCTTGGGGCAGGTCCATTGCATCCATCTGCGCCAGAAGTTGTGCATTGGGAGAAGTAAGCGTCTTCGATGCGCCACGGGTGCGGCCGGGAGGCGTCGGTGTTTCACCGACTGAGCCCCAATCAGGCGCCTCGGCCATTACGCTTGCGTTGATTTCGAGTAACTGACGTTTGAGCCGCGCGAAAACATCCGGGTATTGCTTCGACACATCGATTTTCTGCGAAGGATCCGCCGCCAGATCAAACAACTGAAAGCGACGGTAGCTGCCCGACTTAAGGATAGGAATCCACGATTCCTGAAACACGTTCAATCGTATGAACTCGAGGCGGAGTCGTTCGGCGTCTTTGTTCTTGAATACCTTGTAGAAATAGTCGGTCCTCTCAAGCCAAGGGACAAGCTCGGGACTGTTGGCTTCCCTCAGAACTTCCTCGATTTCCTTCTCCACTCTAGCGATGGCTGCCCTGCCCCTCGGGAACTCGTAATCGCGATAGGCCACCATCCAGTAATTGCCCTCTCGGAGTGCAATGGCTGGATTCGCCGAAGGCAAGTGCCAGTACAGTGGCTGGTGTCGAACAAACTTGTCACGATGGCCGGTCAGCAGAGGTGAGATATCCGAACCGTCAAGATGGACACCCTCGGGTGGAGCTATGCCCAGCAGGCCACAGATCGTTGGCAGCAGATCGACCACTCCAGCCGGTTCGTGCTCAACATGTCCGCCTTTGATGGTCCCCGGCCAATAAAAAATCCCGGGAACCCGAATGCCGCCTTCAAAAACGGAGCCTTTTCTGCCCCGAAGGTTGCCGTTGCGATCATCGCGATAGCTGCCGTTGTCCGATGTGTAGAAGACCAGGTGTTCTCGAGCGAATCGACTTCCTTCAACTTGTCGAGCAGGCGAGCGATTGCGCGATCTGTGTTGTCGATCGTCGCGGAGTAGACTGCGGCCTCGTCGTCCAAGTCCCCATATTGAGAAACGATCGAATCCGGCGCCGCAATGGGGTCGTGTGGTTCGTGAAACCACAGGTTCAGAAAAAACGGCGAGTCGGGATCACGTTTATTCTCCAACCGCCAGATCGCTTCGTCCACGAGTATCTGGCACGAATACCCTTTAATCTTTCCCACGGGCTTGCCGTTGCGAAGGAAGTTCACGGGGTCCTTATGGCTCGGGTGCGCCCCACTCCTCGTCCCAAACCAGTAATCAAAGCCATGGTCGGCGGGTGTCGGCTTCTTCACGTCACGGGTAGGCATCCCCAAATGCCATTTCCCGAAATGCGCTGTCGCATAACCGTGTTGCTTGAGCAGTTCGGCGAGCGTGACTTCGCGCTCCAGCAAATGTGATTTCTGGAAGGAATCGAAAATCACATTGCTATAGATGCCGGCGCGTGCATGATGCCGTCCCGTCAACAACACCGTGCGAGAAGGCCCGCAGA
>JAADHY010000656.1 GCA_013151585.1 Planctomycetota bacterium | reverse complement strand
GTCATGGCTCATGTCGGTTTGCGCCCCCAGTCCGTACACAAGCTGGGAGGCATGAAAGTCCAACGGGATGCCGACCGTTTGCTCGCCGACGCCAAAGCGGCCGAAGAAGCCGGTGCGTTTGCGATCGTTCTGGAGCTGATTCCGCGGGACGTGGCCAAGACGATTACGGCAGAGCTGAAGATTCCGACGATCGGCATCGGCGCCGGCCCCGAGTGCGACGGCCAAGTGCTGGTGGGCTACGACTTATTAGGTTTGACGGAAGGTTTTCATCCAAAATTCCTGAAACGGTACGCGGACCTACGGTCAGCCGCAATCACCGCCGTCGAACGGTACGCCTCGGAGGTCCGCGAAGGCCTTTTTCCGGACGAAGCCCACAGTCACAAGTGAGCCAAGTGAGCGGCTCCCTCCCCTTCACGGCGACACCGCGCGGCGAAAGACTTCACACCGCGTTGCGTCATTATTGTCAGATTTCGTGGGGCCCGTTCGTTTACCATTCGAGTTTCATGGTTTCGATACACCGACTTTTCGAGCGTACAAAGAGGATTGGAAGATGGGCCGATATTGCGAAATCTGTCACAGAGAAAGGCCCCACGAACAGTTCTCAGGTAAGGGAAGAGGTCGGGTCATCTGCAAACGCTGCCGCAAACGGATCCCGAAAGCGGAGATTCAGCGCATCCTGGAGCGTGACGAAGTTTTCGGCTACTACTGCGACCAGTCCAATATCTCGGCCAAGAACAGCGATCGCCTGGAAATCCTGAGCCAGTCACCTCGCCCCGGCATCTCGGAGCTGGCCACGGTGGTTTTGGAAGCCGCGAAGGTCGCGCCCCACCGACGCCGACGCCGGGAGGTCATCGGACGCGAACGCCCGGACCTCCTTGAAGAACTGATCCAGTGCGGACTGGAAGAACCGGACGCAGTTTGAAACGACCTGGAAATGTCCGAGCATGACGGGATAAACGAGATAGTCGGGTTTTGAAGTTGCCCTGTTGGAAGATGGTCGTCCAAAGTCGGTCCGGTCGGGCCTCACGAAGTCGATTCTGGCGTTCGACTGACGGGTCGGCCAAGGAGGCGGTCTAAAGCCAGGCGGAAAAGAATCCAAAGCGCCACGACAGACTCCCGCCAATTGATCTTCGACGATCCAAAACGCCGATCTTCGAAGACGATGGGGACCTCGACGAAACGGCAACCGACACACCGACACCGGTAAAGTATCTCTTCCTGGAACGAGTAGCCTCGGGACCGGATGCGCTCCAGATCGAGCTCCCGCAGTTTGGCGACCCGGTAACAGCGATAAGCTCCGCTGTTGTCGCGCGTGGGAAGCCCGAGCAGCCAGCGGGCGTACCAATTGATCCCGCGACTCATGAAGTGTCGCTTCCAGCCCCAGCCCTCGACCCCGCCGCCCGGGACGTAGCGCGAGCCGATCACCACGTCGGCCTCGTCCGTCTTTTCCATCAGGCTGGGCAAGTAACGCGGATGGTGACTGAAATCCGCATCCATATTGATCAACCAGTCGTACCCATGCTGGATCGCGTAGCGAAATCCCGCCAGCGTGGCCGAACCCAATCCCAGCTTTCCTTCCCGGTGCAACACGTGGACGCGCTGGTCCCGTTCGGCCAGCTCATCGGCGAGCTGACCGGTGCCGTCAGGCGAGTTGTCATCGATCACCAAGACGTCCGCCGTTGGTAAGAAGCGGTGAATCTCTTCCACCAGAGGCTGCAGATTCTCCCGCTCATTGTACGTGCAGAGCGTGACAAGAACTCGCGGCGCTGTCATCAATCAGGCTCCGTCCTCTTTGCATTTTCCCGTGGCGGGCAGCCGCTCAGCTTTTCAGCTCGTCGCCGAACCGAGACCGGCATAACAATGTGATCAGTTCGGCCGCATCGGCCGGGCTGGTGAATTGTGTGTTGATGACCAGGTCGTAGTGCTGGGGATCGGAGGCATCGCGGTGGAAGTACCGCCTCACGAACTCGTCCCGGTCGCGATCCTGCGTGGCGATGTACTGCGTCGCTTCCTCGCGGCTCATGCCTTGCCGCCGCATGACTCGTCGTACCCGGTCTTGCTCCGGTGCGATCACTCGCACCAGAACGCCGCGTTCGCGCGGCAGAATGAACTGTGACCCCCGCCCCACAATGATCAGAGGTCCGTGCCGAGCAGCCAACATCAGAATCCTTCCCAGCCGCGAAACGTACTCTGTCTGCGTAACCAACTTGCGGTCTAGCCACGTGCCGAAGATGTCCCACAACCAGTTGAAGCGGGATTCGTCGACGTGTTCGAGAATCGTCTCCGGCAGACGGTACTGCTGCGACATGTACTGAAGGATTTCACGGTCGAGGACTTCCCAGCCGAGGTGGCGTGCCAGGTACTGGGCAATTTCCGTGCCGCCCGCTCCACACTGCCGGGAAATGGATACGTAAGGATGAGTGCGGCGGGGGACCTCCTGCAACGCCCGCTCCTTATCGACCCGTTCCCGCACCTCCAGACTCATCGCCCAGGCCTTCATCTGCCGCTCGGCAGCATCTGCTAGCGAACCGTGCGATCGCGAAGGATGTCCCGACATCGCAGCACCTCTCCCCACAGCGAAGGGCTCCGTTTCCAGACCGAGCCAAACACCTCTTCTCCGTTTCGTGTCCACGGAACAGTCGCACTGCCGAAACGGTCAAAGCGGTTGTGATTTGTTCTGATAGAATCAAGCGGTTCCCGACCGTGCGGCCTCGGTCGCCGTGAAATCGGCCTTGATCACGCTGCCCCGCCTGTTGGCAGCCCGCGCAACTATCGTTCACACTCCTACGGCCAGAGGGACACGCTCCGTCGCATCCGGCACCACACACCCCGACAGCGGCCACAACAAAGCGTGATCTTCTGAACCGCATGTCTACGCAGGATCGCACCAGTGCCGTCCTTGACCAGTTTCTCCCACGTCGCGGTTATCGAATCCATGGTCAAAAGCCATTATAGCCGATCTCGGGAAGCGTCGGAACAGGGGCTTCGACGAGAGCGAAGTCGGGCGCACAACGGGGTTTGCACGGCGCACCGGCATGCTTGGAGGTCGGCTCGCAAAACGAAGTCTCTTCCCCCTCAGCGGAGGAGAAGGTGCCCGATGGATGTCTGCCTGCGCCGCAGCCGTGGCGGGCAGGGATGAGGGGGAACGCGAAGTCGCAAAGCGATGTGACTTCCCGCCGCACGCGCACGCCGGGCATCCTTCGGCCCAAAGAAGCCGAATGAACGCAACGCACTCGCGTGCGGTTTGCTCGGTTCGTCCAGCGACGTCACCGGCGGCTAGCTCCTTTTCCGCGCACTCTTTTGGTTGCGGCCGTCAGGCCGCGCTAGACGCGCACCGGTTTGAAAACGCGAACCATGTTCGCTCTTTGTCCGGAGGGGGAGGGTTCGATCCGCAATGTCCCTCAGGGGATCGGTCATGCCGGACGCGAACTTGCTCTTCGGCGGCATTGCAAAAGAAGCCGCGAGACGCTATGACATGATTCCCGCGCGGTTGATGCCTTTGTTGGTCGTATCCGCGCGGGGGTTCGAAGTCTTTCTCTCCATTTCACACAGGATCCGGGACAAGAACCCCCTTCTCCTGGCCGCTGCCTGACCGGGGCGAATGGCCTCCTGGCAGCGGACGACGCGTGGCCAGACCGGCGGACCGGCCGTCCGCCTCGGCCCGAGTTGCATAAGGGAACAAGGTGATGGCCGTACGGGGAATCCGTGGTGCAACGAGCGTCGGGCGGGATACCCCCGAAGAAATATTGGAGGCAACGCGCGAACTGCTTCAGGAATTGCTGCGCGCGAACGAAATCACCGATTTCGGAGACATCGTCTCCGTCATCTTCACGACCACGCAAGACCTTTGTTCTACCTTCCCTGCCGAGGCGGCTCGCGACGTGGGCATGCATCAGGTTCCGCTGCTCTGTGCCAGCGAGATCCCGGTGCCGGAGAGCATGCCGCGATGCATCCGTGTGCTTGTTCACGTCAACACGGACAAGAAACAGTCCGAAATGAACCACGTCTATCTCCGTGACGCGCGCAAGCTGCGTCCCGACATGAACAGCGCTCAGTGACATGTGTGCCGCGCGTCATAAGCTGGCGCTGAAGCAGGGCACGTCCATCAATGCGGCGACTTTCTGCATTGTGCTGGCCACGTGGCCGACGGCCATCGCGCAGTGATGCGTCGGCGCCAGGCGAAACCAGTCATTCATCATTTCGGTCGGGCTTTTGGCAAAACGGACGTGGGTCATCGTGTTACCGATCTTCAGAATCGGCGCCTCGACGGCTTCGCCTTGGTTCACGATCATTCGGAGCCGGCCATCGCCCGTCTGAGTCACGTTCAGCAGCGTCACCGGCCCTCTGCGCACCGTGGCCTCGACGCTGACACCCCGCCCCCACTTGCCGTGGTACAGTCCCATTCCTCGCAGAATCGGCTTCCCGTCGGCGATGGCAATGTGAAACGGGCCGTCGTGGCCCAGAAGGATCGTCCCACGATCGAAGTCAGCCGCCACGATTTCACTGTAAGAGCCGCCAACTCCTAGCGTGTCGCAAATCTTCATTGCGACCGCCGTCTTCATATCCCCCTCGCCAGAGCACGGGATTCCCTGGGCCGTCAGGAGCGAGTGTCCGAGAATGAACGCTTCCTGCAACTGCTGGTATTCGTTGTCCTCGTCGCCTCGGTAGTAGTAGGTCAGCGCGTCCAGGTCGAATTCCCGCACCAGTTTTTCTTGCGCCACCGCCACGTGACACGCCACATCCAGTTGTTCCGGCCGCGGACGGCGGGCCAAAGGATCGGACGGCGAATCCTCGCTGATCACGAACATTTCCACGACCTGATCCAATTTGGCTTTCTTCTCCTTTTCTGTCACCCCACGCGCAATCCGAGCCAGGTCGCACATTTCGAGAATCTCGACGTGCAATCCCGTCTGAGCGGTGATCATCGTGAAGTCGCTGTACATATCGAGCATGCCGGGATACGTGTGGCCGAGGAACCCCATCCGTCCTTCCCGCAGTGTCCGGACTACGCCGGCCGCTCGAACCCACTGCTCGATTTCCGACCAGGCCGCTTGAGCTTCGGGGCGGTCCGCCGTTTTCTCATCGGCCAGAGAAACGGCCGGCGTGTGGTCCAGACCCAGCAGTCCGCTCACCACGTGAAAAGGAATCCCGCTGCGCTGGAATGCGTTGGCGATCTCCGGGACACAACAACCGACGCAGTGAGCCAACCATTCGCCGGTCGTGGTCCGCTCGTAGTTCATCGCCGGCGTCGGCTGGAGGTTCAACACAACGATCGGCCGCTGACAATGTTGGGCGATGGCAATATGCGAAGCGCTCATCGCATAGGTCGCAGCGTGGCAGAACACCAAATCAACATTCTCCCGGTTGAACTGCTCCGCCGCACGTCTTGCCACCGGTTCCTCGTCGACCATTCCCACGTTGCAGACCGAATCCGCCCAAACTCCGACACGCCGTTCGATAAACCGGCCGTAGTCCAACAGCCGTTCCCGCAGACCTTCGAACTGCTCCCAATAATGAGCGTGGCCGATCGAGTACAGGCCGACGCGAGCTTTCTTCGCAGGTTTGATCGGTTCGAACATCAACCAGTCCCCAACTATCGCTATCCCGTGGCCAGGTAGTTGCCGTAACCGATGACTATGGTCGAGGCAATGAGCGTCAATATCCCGGCCCAGACCAGCCCCTGTGTCTTGGCCCCGCCACTCGTGGAAATACAGTCCCCACAAGTTGCTAAAAACGATGATGAAGGCCATGTGTATCGACCAACTGGAAAATCCGTACTTTTCGCCCAACTTGGTCGTTCCCATGCCGTAAAAGAAGAACTGCCCGTACCAGATCACACCGCCGAGCGCCGACAGGAAGTAATTCTGAAGCTGTAGGACCAAGGGCCCGCTCAAGTAGTCGCCGCCGGTTCGGTTTCGCACATTCAACAACACGCACCAAGCGGCATTGCTGACGAAGCCGCCGATCAGGATGACGACCAAAACAGCATTGTTCGAGAAGACCGGCTCGGTGCCCATCGCTTTTGACACTTCGGCGATCGGTTCGCCGGCGGCTAGCCCGAAGGCGAAGCATGCGCTCAGGATGCCGGCCATCGTTGCCACAGCAAACCCCTTGCCCAGCGCAAACTCGGCGACCGATTCTTGTTTCTGAGCCTCCGTCAGCTCCCCTTCTTTGCGCATGCCGGCCAGGCCACACAATCCGATACCCCCCAGGCACGCTGCGACACCAGCCAAGATCGTCAGCCCAGACGCGCTGCTCACGATCTGGCCCATCTTTCCTCGGAACACCGGCGGGATCAGGGTGCCGAAGGTCATGCAGAAGCCCAAGGCCACCGCGTAGCCCAAGGCCATGCCCAAGTACCGGACAGACAGACCGAACGTCAGGTTGCCCAGTCCCCAAAGCATCCCGAACAGGATGGCCAAAGCGATGGCCGCCGCCGGGCTGTTGCCAAGAACCTCCAGCAACCGCGGAGTGGTGACGAAAGCCACGGCCCAGGGCGCCGCCAGCCAGGCGGCCAAGCCCATGACCAACCAAAAACTTTCCCAGGCCCAGCCCCGCACCTTTTTCAACGGGCGCGTAGAAACTGCCCGCCGCAAAACCGCCGACTGCATGCAAGAAAACACCGAGAAAGGGGTTCGGAGTCATCGTGAGGTCTGTCGGAAAGAGTCGATCGGAAGCAAAAAACCGGCCGCTAGTCTGAAGACCGGGACGCGAAATTTCAAACGACAGACCGGTCTCCAGCCAGGAAGCAACGTGAGGATCGGCCGGCTCGTGCAGGCGAAAGGACCAAGCTCCTGCCGAAGCGGTGCGTAGTTGTGGACCGCGGAAGCTGCTGTTGAGCCACTATCGCATCGCGAGCCGAACGGTCTCCGGATTGAGACGTGGCGCGGTCCCGTGGCCGATGCAACCTGCGTCCCCTCCCGGCGCTCGCGGCGTCGGCCACGAAGCAGGAGCGAAACGAGAAGCCCTGTCCAGTTGCGACCGAGCGACACGCCGCCGGGCTCGGCAACCAAGCCAGTGGGCGAGCGCGCCACGAATGGCGGTTCACGCCCCTGGGCGTCCGTCGCCGGCGGGGTGCGGAGCCTGCGGAGCGGGACCGGCCCCCTCGCCAGCAGCCGATCGGTCGGCCATCTGCGAGTCGGGCACGTCCGAACCGACGATGGCACGGCTCGGAGACCACCGCAGGTTGTCGTCGGACCCGGTCTCGGCCAATTCCTTAAACGGCACCCCTCGCTCCTCCAAAGGATCGCTGATCGCATCCAGCGGATTGGTGGTGAAAGGCTCCGGAAAGACCTTCGCCAATTCCGGCCAATGGGAACGAACCAATTGGACGTTTGCGTCGGGGACCATCTTCAGGTACCGGGCCCGATAGACCCGCGTCAACCAGCGAGCTTGCTGAGCCACGTAGTACATTCCCGCTTTGGTCAGCGAAGAATAGGGTCGGGTGTCCCGCCGAAGCCGTTTCAGCGCGATCTCGCCTTTCTGCAGAATGGCATCCAGATCCTGATCTTCCCGCAGCGTACTGCGGGCCATGGCCACACCGACCGCCAACGCCAAACTGACAAACTGTTTGAGGGTCATCCGTTCCCGACGCAACACGCGTCGCAAAATCCGGTTCCCTTGCAGGGACTCGGCCATCGCGTCGATCGACCACCGTCGTTCCAGCAACTGCCGTTGTTCTTCCAAGAGTTCATTGACCGGCAGGTTTCGCGAGCGGTTCCACTCGGGAACCGGCTGGAAGACCTCCAGAAACCGCGGCAAGCGTCCCTCCGGCAATGCATGAACGATCCGCAACAGCGACTGCAATTCGGCCTCACTCACCGGCTCGTCCAGCCGCTTCACTTCAACATAGTCGAGCGGTTCGTCCATGCAACCCGAGGCCAAGAACATGGCCAAGACAGCCAAGAGGTGAATCAACCACTTGCTTTTCTCGACCACTGCGTTCATCGCTGGTGTCCGTGCTGGTTCATCCACCCCAATTCCGATTCGCATCGCCGCTCAACCCAAAACCCTCAACTCTCGACCTTCTTCCGGCAACATCGACCATCGACCGACTTGGCGTTTGCCCAAGCGGCTGCAGCCGGTTCGTCTCGTATCACAGGAGCGATGCGACGCAGTGGCAAAGCCGGCTTGACGGTTGCAAATCCTACGGTCCGGGCAGCTCGGTCAACCGCACCAAGCCGAATCCGTCGATGCGGCTGACCGTTCCGACGCACACCACCATTTGGATCACCAAAGTGTATAGCCACATCCGAACCAGGAATGGCGAAGAGGATGGCCGCACGAGTCCCTCTCGATCCTTGCCCCAGCCATCGGAAGGGGGCAGAAAGGCCGGAGCGGCCAGCCAGACCACCCACGGCATGACCACGATCCAAAGGCGAGCGGCCTCGCCCATGTTCTTTCCGGATACCCACAGCAGCCCCCACACAATGACGATCGCCGCCGCGGTGGAAGCAGGCTCCCGGGCCACGCCCTGCCGATAGGCTGCAACGGCCCGCTTCAAGCCGATACCGGCGAGTATCACCAGCGGCGCGCCCACGCCCCAAAGCAGCTCGGCGGAGTTCACCACCAGCCACTTCCAATAGGTTCGCGTGTATTGGCTGTAAAAAGCAGCATGGTTGCGATAGTTGAGCCACCAGACCCGAAGCAAGTTGATATCAGCGGCCAGCCAAAGCAGAAGCGTCGGAAGCGCGAACCCCATCACGGCCGCACCCAAAAGCCATGCCCCTTTTCGCCAGAATTGGTGGTTGTGCTTCCAGGCGTCCCAGAGTTCCCAAACCGTCATCCAGGCGGCCAGCGCCAGCGCGGGCAGCAGCGCCAAGCTTAAGAACAATCCCAGCCACGCCAGCAGGCCAGCCACAAAACCCATTGCCGCCGAACGGCGCCGCAGCCCCTCCCCCCACGCCCACAAGAAGGTCATCGCCAGCAGCGGGTACAGCGCGTCCGACTTTGGCAAGAATACTCCCAACGCCGGCACCAACGGCCAAAAGCCAGCGGCCATCCAGGCTGCCGGACGGCTTACGCTTCGCCGCATCACGCCAAACAAGGGGAACACGGTGCCTACAGCGACGGCTTGAGTGAACAGCGCGACCAGCCACAGCACGGCCCGGTCTGAGGAGGGTAAGACCGTGTGGCCCGATCGAGCCGTCTCGCGGATGATCTGGCATGACTCCCGATACGACTCCGGCTCCAACCGATGCACCCATGCCCGCAAGCTCGGAAATCGCTCGCACAGGTCGATCGCAACGCGGTAGAGCAAGAAAAGGCCGGGCGGATGAGTGCCCACGTGGAGCACGTCTCCTTGTTCCATGCGGTCTTCATACGACCGCAGGAACTCGGCCACGTCGTCTGTCTCCGCGCGAGCGATGGTGAAGTACCCGGACGAGCCTGGAAAGTAAAGCACCCAGGCGGCTTTGCCTAAAC
The DNA here is from genome assembly GCA_013151585.1 of Planctomycetota bacterium. Taxonomy (GTDB): domain Bacteria; phylum Planctomycetota; class Planctomycetia; order Planctomycetales; family Planctomycetaceae; genus JAADHY01. The sequence continues at coordinate 1,717 of JAADHY010000656.1, read as the reverse complement.
AAACCGGCGGCGCGGCAAACTCCTGGACGGACCACAGCCAGGCAAAGCCAGCAAGACTCAGAACGCCGAGCCACAGACTGACGCCCCGTTTCAGACCGTCCATTCCCCAACGGAGCCCCGACCAGACCACCGCCAAGTAGGCGGCTGCAACCAATTCCGTAAGAAACCAGCCGGGAATCCACTGGACCACGGGACCGCCGATCCGATCCCACTCCCATTCGCCGGGCACGCCCAGTGGCCAGGGCGTAGCCCACAAGTAGAGAAGCACCGCTGCCGACAAGCCCAGCAGCCCGTACCAATACCGTCGGGAGCCCATGCTCTCCCCCAGAAAAGCAACCGTGTGACTCTCGGAAAGCCGATCCCGATCGCAGCCCTCGCGGACGGGAGCCGGCCAAGCCGACATCGCCGCGTCCGGCGTTCGATGCTGCAACTTGGCCGAGCGTTCGGAGTCTACCGAGCCCGCCGGGCTCTTCCAACCGCGAACCGGACCGGCCGATTACGGCTGCTTCTCTTCTTGTCCCAGGATGATCGTCGGAATTCGCGGGAAGACCAGGTCCCGGATGTTGTAGATCTGCTCCGCCTCCAATGCCTTGGTGATCTGATCCTGCATGCGGACCAGGTGGGCTGTGGTGTAGGGATCCAGCTTGTCGCGGAACTTCTTCAGCATCCGGTCGATGTCGCTGCGGATTCGACGAATTTCCAAGAGGGCCAGGTTCGCAATCGGCTTGTAAGCCTCGGTTGAGCCGGCCCCGGGCATGCTCAACGTGATCAGTCGATTCAGATGCTCCTGCTGCAGGTTCCGGCGCAAGCTGCTGATCATCGGCTGGCGGGCCGTGTACTTCTTGCCCGGGTCTTTGCGCAGCTCTCGCCAGATATTGGAGCTGATCGAATCGAGCAGCTCGGCGAGCGTGAGGGCGTCCTGGTTGGGCGGCACGCGGAACTCGTTGTCATAGACCCGCCGCAAGGTCGTCGGATTCATGAGCATTGTCAGCGTCGAAGCCTGAATCCCCATGATGCGATCATGGACCGGCCAGGTCGGTTCCTCCGAAAACGCAATGATCCAGTTGTCGCCGTCCAGCCACTTGTCGACGGTCATGTGGCTCAACAGTTCGGGCGTCAGGTCATACGCTTCGTCGTTGAAGGTCGTTTCGATAACGAACTTCAAGGCGTCCCGTTGCATCTTGGCCGGCACGACCTGAATCGGAACCCGACCGTTCTTATCGCCCTTCTTATCACGATGTACGAACGCGCCGCCGACCCAGCCCGCCATCATGCTGACCGCTCGGAACTGCATGTTTAACGTCAGCTCGTACCCTTCCCGAGCCTTGGCCCAGCTTTGGCCCTTTTTGACAAAGCGGTCCAAAAGCTGACCGCGCAGATGCTTGACCAACCGCAACTGATTCTTCGCGTAGTCCAACGGATACTTGCTGAAGTCGTAACGGCGGGCGAGCGGGTCCGGCCCTCCGGTGTCCTCATCGGTCGCGTATTGCAGCTCCGGCTCAGCCACGCGATCCAGGATCGGTTTCAAGTCCTTCTGGAAGCTGTACCCATACTCGATCGCCCAATAGTCATACGGACCGATGCCGAGCATTGTGTAATCGCCCTGGATTTCGCCCGATTTGACGTTGAAGTTCACCGGAAGGTAGTCCATGACCGAGCCGGCCAGCGGCTTCTTGCCTTTCAGTTTGGGGCTGTTGATCTCGGCCAGCGGATACAC
>JAADHY010000235.1 GCA_013151585.1 Planctomycetota bacterium | reverse complement strand
AGCGGGCAATAGGCGACATGCAGACGTCGAAACACGACGTTCGATCACTCGGAGCTCCACACCGCTCGAACAACCTTGTCCCGGTTTCGCCGGCTCAACACTGACCCAAAGCGTGATGGGACTCGAATGAGAAATCCGGAAATGAGGCGAATCCGGAAAGACCAAGATACCTTGAATTGAAGCCCCCTCGCCCCCCGCGGCGCAGCCGTGGGGGAGAGGGGCGTAACCAGCGGCTCCGGCCGCACCAAAGGCGCACGTCTTTGCCAAACAGTGACGCAGTGAAGCCGGTTCCGTGTTCCGCTGATCGCAACATGAGCGTCGCAGGTTCACCGTTCGAGAACAAATGCCGAGCTCTTCCTGATGGTCAGGCATGGTTAGCGCTGCAACTGTCCGGCGTGACAGTGAATCCGGCCCGAACTGCACTCGGGACACCGCATCGATTTCCGAGCTTGAGGGATCGGCGCAACTCTCTTGCCTTTCTCCTCCCTCACCCGCAGGCGACGATAGCTCTGGATTCCAAGACCGTGATACAATAGCGGCGCGGGCATTCTGCTTGTCCCTTCCGAGGCCCTTGTTGAAAGGGATTCGATTACGCGCCTCTCGTGGACGGGCGGCTTGTCCACACTCTCGCCCCCTACACCTACTCCGCCTCGAGCGGGCGCACGACGCCCTTTGTGATTTCGATATCCGGCCACAGTGGACCGGTCCCGTCTCCCGCGTGCGGGAGAGGGTGGCCGCCGAAGGCGGCCGGGTGAGGAATCTCCGATCGGTGTGAAACAGTAGAAACAGTAAGGGGAAGGCGCGAGGCTCCGGTGCGCAGCGTGAAGCGTGAGCGGAACGCGCTAGCGTCCGGTCGCGTTGCCGGCCCAAGCGTGCAGGCCGCGGGGACCGCACGCTAGCGCGTTGCGTTCACTCCGTTGGGGGTAGCCCGGGCTGCGCGGAGCGTCTCTCGAGACCTCTGCGCTGACTTGAGCCATAGTGGCCCCCCTCATCCGCCCTTCGGGCACCTTCTCCCCCCGGACGGGTGGGGGGAGAAGGGACTTCGTTTCGCACGCTGACTTCCGAGTGTGGCCGTGCAGCCATACACACCTCGTCGTGCGCCCCGAGGAGTCAAAAGGAGCCGGCCGAGGAGCGCTTCCGAGGGTGCGATTGCGGCAGAAACGCGTGGGTGGAGTTTCGCCGCGGGAAGGAAGCCGATATCCTCACTTGATACAACCGGCAGACGGGGCGAAACCGCATCACAAGGCTCTGTCATGAAGAGCGCACCGCAAGCCGGGTCGTCGACGTACGAAACCCAAACGTCGTAGTCATTGTGAGAGAGGACCCTCGTCGTGCGTATCGTCACGTTTGGCGAAGTGATGTTGCGGTTGGCGCCGGAGGGGCACCTGCGGCTGCGACAGGTGATTCCCGGTCGGCTGGAAGCGACTTTCGGTGGTGGTGAGTTGAACGTGGCCGTCTCGATCGCTTTCCAGGGCGGCCGATCGGCTTTCCTGACCGCGCTGCCGGACAATCCGATCACTGACTCGCTAGAGCAGGAACTGCGAAAGCTGGGCGTCGAGACGGATCTGATTGTCCGGACCCGCGAAGGACGCTTCGGAATCTACTTTGTGGAGACCGGAGCCAACCAGCGAGGCGGCACGGTGACTTACGACCGATCCGGCTCGGCCGTCGCGATTAAACCAGCCGACACGTACGACTGGGAGGCCGTTTTTCAAGACGCCCATTGGTTTCACATCACCGGCATCACGCCGGCCATCAGTCGACCCGCGGCCGAGGCCGCTCTGCGGGCCGTGGAGCAGGCCAAACGCCGGGGCTTGACCGTCTCTTGCGACCTGAACTTCCGCAAGAAACTATGGCGTTGGCAACCGGGGACGAATCCGGCAGAACTGGCCCGGCAGACGATGCACCGCCTGATGGCGTTCGTCGATCTGGTCATCGGCAACGAAGAAGACGCAGAACGGTCGCTCGGCATCGCTGCCCCGAAGACAGATGTCGAAGCCGGCCGCCTGAACGTCGAAGGTTACACGACCGTCGCGCGCCAGATCGTTGAACGATATCCTCAAGTTCAACGAGTGGCGATCACGCTGCGCGAGAGTATTTCGGCCGACCACAACAACTGGGGAGCGCTCTTATACGACGCTCAGACCCAACACGCCCTGTTGGCACCGACGGATCCGGACGGTCGCTACCGCCCGTATGAAATCCGCGATATCGTGGACCGCGTCGGCGCAGGCGACGCGTTCGCCGGGGCGCTGATCTTCGCACTGAACACGCCCGAATTGGCGGACGCGGAGACGGCCTTGCGATACGCCGTCGCGGCCAGTTGTTTGAAGCACAGCATCCGCGGCGACTTCAACTACGCGACCCGCGAGGAAATCGAAGCACTGATGCGAGGCTCCGGTACGGGCCGAGTCCAGCGGTGAGCGTTGTGGGATCGGTCCAGTGGCGGGATCGGGAGTAATTTGACAGTGTCGAAAATGGCATTGTCCCAACGAAAGGGGAGGCCATCCGATGAAACGAACGACCCGACGAGGATTTCTATCACGATCAGTTGCCTTCGCGGCGAGCACCGCATCGGTTCCTTATTTTTTCAGCAGCCGGCGGACGCGGGCGGCGTCGCCCAATGACCGGCTGAAGATCGGAGCGATCGGGGTGGGCGGACGCGGCATGGCCGATACGAAAAACGCGGCTCGGTTCGGTGACGTTGTGGCCGTCTGCGATGTCGACCGGCGGCACGCGGAGCGGGCCAAAAAGGCCTTCGGCGGCAGGCCGGACGTCTACCAGGACTACCGCGAGCTGCTTCAACGCGACGACATCGACGTGATCGTGAATGCCACGCCGGACCACTGGCACACGCTGATCAACATCGCCGCGCTGAAAGCCGGCAAAGACGTTTACACGGAAAAGCCGCTGACGCTCACCATCGACGAGGGCAAGTTGCTGCGCCGACTGGTGGAAGAAACCGGACGGGTTGTGCAAGTGGGGACACAGCAGCGCAGCGCGCGGCAGTTTCAGACGGCGGTCGAGCTGGTCCGCAACGGTCGTATCGGCCAACTGCGGCAGGTATGGGTCGCTTTGCCGTACTTCAGCACAAAAGGCGGGCCATTTCCGACCGAACCGGTCCCGGATTATCTCGACTGGGACCTGTATCAAGGCCAAGCTCCTGAACGTCCCTACTGCCGGCAACGCACTCACAAGAACTTCCGCTGGTGGTACGAGTACGCCGGCGGGATCATTACCGATTGGGGCAACCATCACATGGACATCGCTCATTGGGGGATGGACTGCGAACTGACGGGCCCGCTAACGGTCGAGGCGCGGGCGTTGTTCCCCAACAAAGGACGCGAGCAGTGCTATAACACGCCCGACCGCTTTTTTGCCCGCATGCAGTACCCGAACGGCGTCGAACTGCTTTACTTTGCGGCGCTGAACGACAGACGGCTGTACGGCAGCGTCGCCAAGCATGAGCCGACCACGTCCGAACAGGTCGAGTGGCTGTTCGGCTCCGACGTGCCTGATGAAATCAAAACCTTCAATCGCAACGGCATCATGTTCGTCGGTGAAGAGGGGCGTCTTTTTGTGAACCGAGGCGGCGTTTACGGCAAAGCGGCCGAGGAGCTGAAGCAGAATCCGCTTCCGGAGGGTGCTTGGCGAGTGGCGCCCAGCAGCGACCATATGGGCAATTTCTTCGACGCGGTGAAGCAGCGCAGGGAGCCTGTCTCACCCGTGCGCATCCAGCACCGCACGGTCACGGCATGTCATCTGACCAACATTTCGCTGCGTCTCGGCCGCAAAATCACCTGGGACCCGGAAAAAGAACAAATCGCCGGCGACGAAGAAGCCGATCAGATGCTCCACCGACCCCAACGGGAGCCGTATCAACTCCGTGCATAAGCTGCGTCTCGACGAGCATGCATCCGGGCACACGACGGATTTGCATCGCGGGTGAGGATAGTTTGCGGACCGCGAGCCTGGTCCGCGGTATGCAATGGTTATTCTGATTGCAGGAGGACGAAGAAAACCGTTTCCGCGGCCGCGAATGCCACTGCCAGTTTGCTGAAGCGTTCGTTCGCCACGTCCAGAATCGCAGCCAAGCGGTGCCGGGGCTGTAGCAGCCTGTCACGTTCCCAATTGGATTCATACCGACGGATCGCTCTCCCTGTCCTTTGCGCTGGGGAATCGTCACTGGAACGTTGCGATGTCAGGAGAGGCAATCGGTGACTCGCCGTATGCCGTTTCGTGCGTTTTGGGTCGGCTTGCCGCTGATTCTCAGCGGCGGGACGATTGCCGGCGAGCCGCTTCGGTTGCCCGAGACTTTCCCGATTCCGATGGCGTTTCGGCCGCTGGAAAGCGGCGCCCCAATTGAGAAGCTGGCACCGTTTCCGATCGTGCACGCCGGACCGATCGAGAAAATCAAGGAGCGCTGGCCGGAGAAGATTTGCATTCTTCACCGACCCTATGCGGCGATTCACCGGAACCTCGTCGATGCGCGGCGCCGCCGTCACGTACGAGTCTGGCCGGGACATTTCCTGTACTGGACCGGCTCAAAGGTCACCGGCGACATCGCGGCCGACGCGGGGGTGACGCGGATTCCCGTCGAGCATCCCGAGCGGTTTCGCACTGACACCCCGAACGGGCTCGGTGTGCCGGACGACGTGGTGCTCTACCGCCTGGACGCCCACGGCCGCCCCGATTGGTCGCACGCCGAATACGCGATCGTCACGGCGGTCGGACCGACGTTCATCGAAGTGCGGCGCGGCCAGTACGGCACGCGGGCGCTGGCGTTTCAGGCCGGTCGCGCGGCCGTGGCCACGCACGCTCAATACTGCGGCGATAACACCGGCGTTCGGTCCTGGTCGCTGAACTTCAGCTTGCAGTGCCCAAGAAGTCCCGAGGGGCTGACGGCGGCCGAATGGGCGGCGAAGTTTTGGGCCGAAGAACTTTTGCAGCGCCATCCGGCGGCCGACGGGGTCGAGTTCGACGTGGGCATGTGGCGCCACACCCTTTTCCACCGGCCCGTCGACTGCAACAACGACCTCGTGCCCGATTACGGATACACGGGCGGCGTGAACAGCTTCGGGTTGGGCGGTCAGGTTTTCGTGCGCGAACTGCGCCGCCGGCTAGGGCCGAACAAGATCATTCAGATCGATTCCAGCGGCGCGGCGGGTGGTTTTCGGGGCTGGAAGTACGTCAACGGAATCGAAATGGAAAGCTTTCCTTCGGGCAGCCACTTCGATCGATTCTCGCCGGCGTTCGAGCACCTGCGACACTGGGTGGAAAAGACCGAGACGCGTCCGAAATTCAGCTACGGCTTCACAAAGATCGCGACGACCGTCTACGGCGACAAGTATCTGCCGGACGGCAGCAAGACCGATTTCCGGTTCCGCGTCGGTTTGGCCGCCGCGTTGATGGTCGGCATGCCGCATCAGTACGCGGCAGCTCCAGGCGCCTCCGTCCGGACTTCTGCTGGCAATCGCTCGCCTGATGCCACGTATGTCAGGATCCTCACGAACGACGCGCCGCGATTCGGCATGTCCGGATCGATCCTTTGCTTCTCTTTCCATAGTTGGCTCAGCCGGGCACGCTGCTGGTTTGTTAGCGTGGCGATTTTCCGGTCGACGTATTGTTGATGCCGAGCGGGATCGTACTCTTTGGGCAATTCCATTTTGTCGATCCGAGCCAACAGTTCGCGCATACGCTCGCCGGAGCGCG
>JAADHY010000337.1 GCA_013151585.1 Planctomycetota bacterium | reverse complement strand
TGCATCAACAGTCCCATAGCCGCCACGGTGTCGTTCTTGCGCAACAGCGTCTGGACGACTTGAGCGTAGCTGCGGGACGACTGAAACTCGGTGACGTGTTCCCGCCAAAAAGTGATGTCCCCGGCCGACTCGCCAGCCGCCCGCCAGTCCGAAAGGGCTCTGGCGACCGCTTGGGCCGATTTCCAGTTCTCTTCGCCGGAAATGTGGGGTAAGTCTTCGACGGCAGTTGTCGCGTAACGATCCCACTGCTCGGCGAACCGCTGGAATGCCTGCGCCACCTGCTTGGACAGCGCCCGATCGCCTTGCACGGCCGCTTCGGCCAAGGTGTGCGCGTAGACGCCGAAAATGCCTTCGACCAGCGTCAGCAAGATCTCGACCCGCGGATCGGGGATCGCATCCTCCCGAGATGAGAAAAGCGGAAAGTTGCCTTGAAAGCCGAGGATGTTCCACGGATCCATTAAAGCCCCGCATTGGACTCCCCGTTGGAACAAGTCGTCCAACTCTTCCAGCAGCCGGGCGGCCTCCGCCAAATTGGATCGGCTCAGGTGCCAATGCGCGGTAGTGATGCGCCATTCGATTTCACTTTGAAACCGCGCAGCCAGGCAGGGAATGGCCGCCGCCTGCTCGCGGCTGGCGGGAGCGTGTCCCATCCGGGCGTAAAGATGAGCCAAGTACCGGTGCTGAACCTGTCGGGCTCCGTAATGGGCCAGATGCAAGTTCAACGCCTGCCGTACGTGTCCGAAAGGCTGACGAGTCTTCTGGGCTTCATGCCGCAGCCGCTGGGCCCGCTGGCCCTGGACCTGATCCATCAACCAGTCATAGAACGTGTCCCGCTGCTGAGCGACACGGGGCAGCAACGAGGTTAGCGTGACGCTGGAATCGTGCGTGGACGGCCCCGCTCCGCTGATCGAAGAGGCCATCAGCATTGTCCCGCACAGCACGGCCGAAGCGTCGAACAGCGCCTCTTCGCGAGATGTCTGGCGGCTGTATCGGTCCACCCACTCGTTCAACGCGTCCAGAATGATCTTCCTCACGACGAAGCGGCGATAATAGCCCTTCGAGTCGATCAGGTGCGGGTCCCACTCGCCAAACATGTAATTCGTGCGTTTATTGGCCGGATGCTCGTGGTCGTAGGCTCGCACGTCCACGGCCAGCTCGTCCAACCGATCGAAATCGAAGTAGGCCGAGGCCAGCATCTCCGCGGGCACCTTTTGGATCAGGTCCAGCGCCCCGGAGATGATCGCCTGATACGGTCCCACCGCCACTCCCGCACCCCGAATATAAACCGGGATCGGCCGAAACCGTTCGTGCGGATAGGGCTGCGTCTTCCGCCCGTCTTCGAGCACGGCCAACGGGCGATAACCAACGAAGTCGTTGAGCCGGTCCAACGCCGCGTCGACAATGCGGGCGATTTCGTCCCACGGAGCTCCCTGGGCCAGGACCGCCTCGAACAGCCTCGCCAAAAAAAACGGCTGCTGAAAATCGGCGTCCCTCAGGTGAAACAGCAAATCGGCGTGAAACCGGCGGTACGCCGGGTAGAGGTGCTCGAAGGTCAATTCGAGTACCGAAAGGGCTTGCGAACAGTCCCCAAAGGCGGAAGACTCCTTCTGGAGCTGGTCCAGATACGCGCGCAGCCGTTCTGGAAACGTCTGCCACGGAGTCGCTGGCGCAGAAGAAGCCCACAGCTCGTTCAGACTCTTCTGGAAAGTCGTGTCCGGCTGTCCGCTGGAGAAATTCAAATAACCGGCGATGGTGCGCCACAGAGAAGCCTCTGTCGGTCGCTGTGGATCGCCCTGGGCTGCTTTCTGGCTCATATTTGTTAAATTCGTGATGTTCTCGGAAGGCAGGAAGCCGGCGAACCTCTCGGCCAGCCCGAATGCTCGCTCAGCACGTCCATTGGAATGGGCCTCATCGGCCCGGGGCCGCGTCAGGCAGGAAGATCATAGTGCAAAGCCGGTCGGATGCGAAGTTTCCCACACGGAGCCGCCGCGCACCGGCCAACGAAACCGCCACGAGCAGCGTTGCAGACGGGGGCCGGCTATGGCATGCTGAAGCGATCTGTTCTTGGGGAGAAGTCTCGGATGGAAAAAGCCACGAAGCAAGCCCCAGCGGTCGGCTCCCGCCAAATGCCTCGCTGGAACGTCGCCGAGTTGCCCGAACCACCTCGGTTCGGTTGGAAAGACTGGACCGCGATGATCGGACCGGGGCTCGTTTTGGGCGCCGCGTCCATCGGAGGCGGCGAATGGCTGACCGGCCCGATGGTCACAGCCAAGTACGGCGGCGGATTGCTCTGGCTGGCGACCTTGAGCATCTTGGGGCAGGTCGTCTACAACCTCGAGATCAGCCGCTACACACTTTACACCGGCGAGCCGATCTTCGTCGGCAAGTTTCGTACGCTGCCCGGCCCGACCTTCTGGATCATCGCCTATTTGATCCTCGACTTCGGCTCCATCTTCCCGTATCTGGCCGCCTTCGCCGCCACGCCGCTGGCAACCGCGATCCTGGGCCACGTTCCGACCCCTGATGACCCGCACGCGGTTGTCACGTGGCTGGGCATCACCATGACCCACAAAACCATGCTCCGTGTTCTCAGCTACGCCATCTTTCTGGGCGGTCTGATCCCGCTCATCTTCGGCGGTAAAGTCTACAATTCGTTGCGAGTGGTCATGTCGATCAAGCTCGTGACCATCATGGCCTTCCTGTTGACTCTCGCCGTCTTTTTCTCGCGATGGGAAACGTGGATCGAGATTTTCACAGGTTTCTTCAAATTCGGAGAGGTCCCGATCAGCCGTCCGGAAGACCGGAACGGCAACGGACGGCTCGATCCGGGCGAAGACTGGGACGGCGACGGGCGGCTGGATGTCATCGAACCATCCCTGAAGCTGAAATTCGGGACCGTCTTTCGGCCTGACTACGCCACGGATTTGGACGCGGATGGTCAACCCGATCCGATGGTTAACCTGGGGACGCCCGAAAAACCACGCTTTTGGCCCGACCTGAACCGCGACGGACGGCCGGATGAGTCCTTCCGATACGACATCGATGCAGACGGCGAGCTGGAAGGCCCATTCCCGACCGATGCCGACGGCGATGGCCAACTCGATCCGTTTGTCGACTTCGACGGAGACGGCATCCGCGACGGTGACAATCTCGACAACCTTTTCGTTTCGGCGCTCAGCGGCCGCGGCTGGCCGAAGATCGACTGGTCGCTGATCGGAATCCTCTCGGCTTTGGTCGCCATCTCTGGATCGGGCGGTCTGACAAACACCGTTATCAGCAACTACACCCGCGACCAAGGCTGGGGCATGGGGCGGCACGTGGGCGCCATCCCGAGCATGATCGGCGGCCGGCACTTGCAGCTTTCCCACGTGGGGACCGTCTTCCTGGTCGATTCCGAGTCGCTGCCGCGATGGCGGCGCTGGGTCCGGCATCTGGCTCGTGATCAACTGGCCATCTGGATGCCAGCCTGCTTTTTCGGATTGGCTCTGCCCAGCATGCTTTCGGTGCAGTTTCTGCCGCGCGGATTCGAGGTGCCTGACAAGTGGGTGGCCGCCACCATGACCGCCGACGGTGTACGCCAAGCCGTCGATCAAAGCTGGCCGGGATTCGGCCCGCTCTTCTGGTTCCTGACCGTCTTCTGCGGCTTTCTCGTCTTGGGCCCGGCGATGGCACAGACGGCTGACGGCATCGTGCGCCGCTGGGTCGATGCCTTCTGGACTAGCAGCCGGATGCTCCGCCGCCTGGATCCAAAGACGATCCGCTACGTCTACTTCACAGTGCTGATGGTCTACGCGGCCTTCGGCATGGTCATGCTCTCGCTGAAGCAACCGACTGAGCTGCTCGTCATTGCCACGCTCATCTACAACTTCGCACTCGGGTTTAGCTGCTGGCATGCTCTGGCCGTGAACCTGACACTGCTGCCGAAGCCGCTGCGCCCGAGCTGGCCACTGCGGATCGCCTTGTTTCTGGCCGGCGCTTTCTTCTGGATGATCGCGACCTGCTCCACCGCCCAACAGCTCGGGTACTTGTGACTACGGTGCACTCAGTGAACCGCCCCCGTGCTGATCAAGCCCAACCGTCGGCTCGAAAGGTTGACAGGCGACGTCCGACCACGGACAAGTGACGAGTGGCTGAGGACGGATAGGCGGCGGACAACGAGTGGCTGGAGTCGAACACAGCAAGCCCCCAGGCGGTCCCGCGTGCGAATACCGCTCCTTCGGCAGACAGGCCACGGATCCCGCCGCCGACGCAGAGACTTTCACGTCCGAGGAAGATCCAAATATTCACAATATGACCAGAGATTGGTACAATAACGCAGCTACGTTCACTTGTGGCGATTCTGGGAGGTAGGTCGGCACTCCAGGGTTCGATCACGTTGGGGGCACCTTACGCGCAACCGCACCGCTGAGGTCATCGCCACGATCGACTTCTGGTGTGGCGGACGAATGTATTGGCGTCCTGCGAAAGACGGCTTCGACGGGTGGCTGGGGTCGAACGAAGTGAGCGTTTTTGTGTTATCAGGGCTTTTGAGCCGACAATTTCGCAAATGCAAACTCGGACACATTGAAAGATGCCGCGTGTTGCGAGGAAGGAGCTAGCACTGCTTCTTGCTGTGCTGATATGGGCGTTGATGACGCACCACCGTCGCGCTGTCCCGCTGTTGCCGTACGTTTATCGGAGTTTTCAGATGAGCGAGCAACGCGGTTCAGATAGAATCATTGCGTCCTACCACGACCTCAATCCTGACAGCAGGGACGAGTGGGTTTCGATTTACAGGCCATGTTGGAAAAAGCTGCTCGCCACGGATGCCGAGACTATGGGGGAGGCTCTGGACTTGGTGAGCGAACGAGAGCAGACACTCCTCCTGGTAGGCCTCCTAATTCACGACGTCGACAACGGTGGCATCGATCAGTGGCTCTACAACGAACCGGGGGACCGTGCTCAGGAGACATTGGAAGCGCTCAAGAGAATCGGTAGCACGAAGACATACGATTTGCTCGCCAAAGCGATCAGTCTATTCCCGCCAGAGGCACTTCCCCGAGACCGCCAGAAGCGCATGAAGGTGATGGTGGAGTTCGAGGAAAAGCATCCGCGCGTCGAGGAGGAGCTGTTCCGGCTCAGCATGCAATTCTACGAAACTGGCGAGAACATCATCGACCTCGCTATTGCGTACTGGCGGAGCACAGAGCCACGGTATCCCCCCGAAAGTGTAGGCGGCGACCCAGATCAGCCCGCAGATGGTGAAAGGAAGAAGACAACTCCATGACCTGCTCGAAGCTCTGCTTGGGGATCAGGCCCCGTTTTCGATTTTTGCGCGTCCTTGTGGGATTGCGCGGCGCCACCGACCTGTGTGGGGCCCATGCCCTTGGAGAACGGAAAACGGGAATTTTGCTGCGAGCCTGCCGGCTAGCTGAAAGTCCGCACCGACCGGAAGGGCAACTTCGTGACGCACATTTACGACCTGGCCGGCCGGCGGATTGCGAGGGAGCACCGTTCGTTCGGCAAAACGGCCGCGGACCCACCGGATGACACGGACATGTCAACGACGAAGATGGAAACATTCTCAGTGCGGTCAAGGGGCGGTACAGTAGCACCGTCACTTTTACTTACGACGATGCCGGCCGGTTGGCGACCGAGAGCCTCACGATCGACGGCGTGACCTACACGATCCAGCGCTCGTACGACACCGCCGGCCGCTTGGTGCAACTCACGTA
>JAADHY010000245.1 GCA_013151585.1 Planctomycetota bacterium | reverse complement strand
GGAGAGGGGCGGGGTGAGGGGACGCTCTCCCGGTTCGCCTTCGGCGAGCCACCTTCTCCCGCAAGCAAAGCGGCAGAGGGGACTTAACCTGCTGCCCAGCCGGCATTCAGGCCATGCCACTCTGCGAAGAAGTCACGCGGTTCGGCCGGTTGCATCTTGCGCGGACCGCAAAGAAGGCTTGCTGGCATTTACCATTTGAGAACTTGACCAATCCCGGGGGATGATGGATAGTGGGGCGTGGTCGGGAGTGGGGATGATGCCAGGAAGCACCGAATGAAGGCCGTCTCGGAACGGCATGAATGAGCGGCTGAGGCCGATATTCGGCGGCGTGTGAGGCGTTGCTGTTGGGCCGCGGGCCGCCGACGTTGCCAGCAGGACGCATCAACCAGGAGATCACCGAATGAAACGCGTCCAATCGAGAATTTCTCGCCGGACCATGCTCACGCGGACGGCTCAAGGAGCCGTCACTGTGTTGGCCGCCGGCACGACGTTGCGCTTGCCGGCCAGCCCCATCGGATTGGCCCGGTATCGCATCTGGGATTTGCACGCCCATCTGACGGGAGTCTCTGGCACGCCGGAAGAACGCATCGTCCGGTTGCTGAACTACGCCGATCGGATGGAGATCGAGCGAGTGATCTTCTTTTTGAGCATCCCTCGCAATTACGACCCGACGCCGCAAGAGTTCCGGCGCGATAATGACGACCTGCTGCGGGCGCTCGAAGCAGGCGGTGACCGGGTCTTGGGGTTTGTTTATCTCAATCCGAAGTACACCAAGGAGTCTCTGCGCGAGTTGGATCGGTGCGTGCGGGACGGTCCCATGGTGGGGGTCAAACTTTGGGTGGCTTTGCACTGCAATGACCCGAGGCTGGATCCGATCGTCCAGCGAGCGACGGAGTTGAACGCCGTTGTATTTCAGCACACCTGGTACAAGGTCGGCGGGAACGGCTCGACCGATCTTAACGCGAAGCAAATGGCCGAAGCGGGTAATCTGCCGGGCGAGTCGACGAGCGAAGACTTGGCGGAGCTGGCTGCGCGGCATCCCAAAGCCAAATTGATCGCAGGACACATCGGCGGCGACTGGGAGCGTGGCATCCGAGCGATTCGCTCGGCGAGGAACGTCTCGGCAGGAATCGGCGGCGGGGACCCGACGTCCGGGATGTTGGAAATGGCTGTGCGGGAGCTGGGCTCGGAACGCATCATTTACGGCAGCGACATCGGCGGGCGCAGCTTCGCGTCGCAACTGGCCAAGGTGTACGGCGCGAACGTGTCCGATAAGGCCAAGCGAATGATTTTCGGCGCCAACCTTCGACGACTTCTGCAACCGATTCTCGCGTCCAAAGGCATCAAGGTCACACCATGATCATCGACGTCAACATCCATCTGTCTCGCTGGCCCTTTCGCCGACTGCCCTGCGATGAACTCCCTCGCTTGCTCGACAAGCTCCGCGAGTACGGCGTCGTTCAGGCGTGGGCAGGTAGCTTCGACGGGCTGTTGCATGAGGACATCGACGGCGTCAACCGCCGGCTGGTCGATGATTGTCGGCGCCGCGGTCTGGGTTTGCTTGTGCCGTTCGGCTCGGTCAATCCAATGCTGCCCGACTGGAAGGAGGACCTGCGTCGTTGCCATGAGCAGTACCGTATGCCGGGCATCCGGCTGCATCCCAACTATCACGGCTACCGGCTGGACGATCCGGCGTTTGCCGAGTTATTGGCTGAAGCGGAGCGGCGTGGACTGATCGTGCAACTGGCCGTGCGCATGGAAGACACGCGCAGCCACCACCCGCTCATGCAAGTGCCCGACGTCGACGTGAAACCGCTCAAGGAGTTGCTGCCGCGTTATCCTCAACTGAACCTTGTGCTCTTGAACGCACTCCGGACCGTTCGCGGCCAAATCCTCGAACAGCTCGTTCAAGCCGGGCGGGTGTTCTTCGAAATCTCGATGCTGGAAGGAATCGGTGGTGTCGGAAAATTCTTGAGAACTGTGCCGCGCGAACGGGTGCTTTTCGGTTCGCACTTGCCGTTTTTCATCTTCGAGTCGGCGGTTTTGAAACTTCAGGAGTCGTCGCTTTCGGACGGGGATCGGACGGCGATCGAGTTCCAGAATGCGCAACGGCTGCTGACGATGTGAGCGACCGCACAAGGCCGGTGCGAGGGAGCCGACAGGTGGGCGCGCAGGCGGCGTCAGAACGCGCCCACGACTTCGCCACCGGATCGGGTGCCCAGACCTCGCCAGATCGAGCAGTCAATGCTGTTGCTGATCGTTCGAGCGGAGCCGTCCATCAGGAGCACATTGACCGAACCGCTGTGGTAACTGCGCGAGGTGATGGCGGCGTACGTCGGTCGGCCGGCTCCACCGTTTCGACCTTCTTGCCACGAGTTGTAGTCACAGTCGTACGTGGTACCGCCGACGGTATAAGGGACGAACGTGTTGGGGGGAAGTGTCGTGGTGAAGCCTTCATGGTGAACGCGGCCGTCCGGCCATTCGGTGTGACCGGTCGTTTTGAACCGAGCCCCACTGGCCACTGCCGCCTGTACCTCGGCCAGACTGTTTGGCACGTTTGTCGATGGCGGACCGGCATTTCGCGTGTACGGCTGCCAGGCTTTCACTTCGGACGCCATCAACGTGTTGCTCGTCCCGTCCAGAAAATCGCGGAAAGCCAGCCCGCTGTTCGGGAAAAACGCTCCGTCCCCGCCGCGGCCGGTGCCCGGATCAAAAACAAACCAAGTGCCAAAGTTGAATCCGTAAGTCGTGGGATAGAGGGTTACTTTGCCGCCACCCGGGTCGCGAGCCTGGTCACTTTTCGGGTCGCTCGGGCAAGAGTACACGGGAATCTTGACCGCGTCGATGGCGGATTGGAAATCCCACGCAATGCTCCAGGTCGACTTTCTGCGCGATGTTGACCTGCTCCAAATAAGGCAAGATCCGGCCATGGATTCCCCAGGAGGTGTTGTTGCCTGTTGACGTCACGCGCAAATCGATGGTAGCGCTCGGTGGCAAGAAACGATACGCATCCAGGTAGTTGTGAACTGCCAGCCCGATCTGTTTCAGATGGTTGCGACATTGAGCACGTCGAGCGGCTTCGCGAGCCTGTTGGACGGCCGGGAGCAACAAAGCGATCAAAATTGCAATGATCGCGATCACCACCAACAGTTCGATCAACGTGAACCCGTCATCCTTGACTTTCATGTGCCGCTGCTTCATCAGACGCCGCCTCATAGCTTCCCCCAGACGACAACGAGCGCTCCCCATACTAGCGTGCATAACGCAACTCTCGTGCCTTATCGGCCGAAAATGACTACCTCGCTCCGTAGAAAAAAGACGCACTCGGCGGTCCTGTCCGGAATCGACGGTATTTGGCAGCAAGAAGTTCCGAGCTGGAGCCTCGACCGGCGCACCGCTTGGCAATTGCTCTTGCGGCATCCGGTGCGCTGGGGAACTGCAGCGGCGTTTTTTTCGCCAAGGGTGGCGGATTGCTGACCGTTTGCAGCGAGGAAACAGTAGGCCGACCGACAACGGAAGTCACATGGCCGTGGCAAGAGCATACTCTGGACCAGGTCCTTGGCGCGGACTTTGGAGAGGTCGCAGCAGCGTCGGCTGAGTTTGTTGGTGTCGGGGGGCGAAGTCGTACGGGTTGTTGGCGAAGAACTCGGGACGGAGCCTCCGAGGTGATCGGACAGTGGAGCCGAACAGGTGCCGATCAACGCGTTACCCGCCTCGCCGCTGGCGGAAGGAGACGACGACGGTCGCTCTCGTCTGCAGCGACTGAATGACGCCTTTGCAGACGATGCGATCGAGGGGCCCTAGACGAAACGAACGTCGGCGCGATGACGGTCGAGGGGACTGTTCAGGACGGGGCCTCCGGGAATGGCATCCTCAGACGCGTGACGGCCCCGCTACTAATGCGCCCGGAGTATCGGGATACCAAGACGGAGCCCTTGGCTAGCGCTTGCCGTTCAGTTTGGTTTCAGTTGCGGTGGTGCGTCAGGGTAGGATTAGTCCGCGCGGAACGGCTGGTTGAGTTTCAGAAGCCGTTCGGCCGGGGGATACCAGCCCTGGGGAGCGAAGTCCGAGGTGTGTAGATAGCATTGCACGCGGACTTCGTCGCTTCCGTCGACGAAGGTGAGCAGGCGGCTCATCGGAGCGGCTCCGCCGTGGTACTTTGTCAAAGCCGAGCAGTTGATGAAGTTCACGCCCCACTTCCGTTCGATATGCGTGCGGCCGTGGACGCGGGCATCCGGCGTCATGTGAGAATGACCGCCGATCCACAAGTCGATGGCTCCCGGATGCTCCGCCAAATACCGCTCGAAAGCCTGCGCGTCCGGATGGGCATGAAACGGTTTCTGACTCTCGTCGACCAACCAGTACAGATAGCCGGCGCCTTTGTTGTGTTCGCCGTCAGCGGGGAAGTAGCCATGAGTCCCGGACCGCCAGCCGCCCGTGCGCGGATCGCGTCGCATGCCTTCCCATTCGCCGGAAGTGGCCGTCGTTTCTTTCAGCACGTGGTGGTGGGCGGAAATGACGATGGCGTCTTGGTTCTCTTCCACCAGCCGCTTCCACCACTGGAAAGTCGCGACGGTGACCGCGCCAGGCGGTCGCCCGCCGAAACCCCTCCCGTCGCGGATCCGGCCGACCGGCGGAGGATAGTCGTTCCGGTCACTCATCATGGCGAAGACCAGGTTCCCGACGCGAAACGTATATCTCTCCCACGTTCCTTGGACGGGATACGGCCGCCGGCGCGGATCAACACACGACCGCTCCGTGTGTTCGCCGGTTGGGTCAATCCACGTGCGAAACCAGCGGTTGTCGGGACTAGCGTCATGGTTGCCGGCCAAACAATAGAAGTGCTCCCGACGATGTCGCGCCAACGCGGCAAACTGGCGGACAACTTCGCGCCCTTCGCTTTCCGGCGGAACTCCCTGATGGCCTGAGAAATCGCCGACACAAATCGCAATGTCCCAGTGGAAGCCACCATCCGACTCGGACTGCCGAATCGCTTCGGCCAGGGACTGGCGCGGACTTCGGCCGCGGCCGGTTCGAATGTCGTTGCCTACGTGAGGATCACCGGTCGCCCAGAGCCGGAACCGTCTCTCGCGTCCCGCCGCGTAGAGCCCACGGGCCAACGTTGTGGAAACCACCGACGCGACGCCCGTGCCCAAGAAACGTCGACGCGACCAGTCGCCGGAACAGCCGTCTCGCAATGACACCATGCGCATAAGAATCTGCCAGATTTGGGCCCCAAAACTGCTCGGACGATTCAGGGAAGTCCGTGCCAGCGAGAGTCAGACCCAAATCAAACCTCAAACCTGCCGGGCCTTCGGTCTCGCCGTTGCGGTTCGAGGCCGGTGGTCCGAGCCTCGCAATTGATGCGACCACATATTCTCGCGCAAACGGATGCCGTTCAAGCCAAGTGTCTTAGGAAGCCCATGGCGTGCCGAGGGCGGCCCGACGCGTCAGCCAAGCAGACTGCTCACGCTGTGTGGCTGGTCGGGTGGGTTGTATCTGCCGAGGGGCGATTAAGATTGAGCGTTTGTCGCCAGCCCCGGGAAAATCTTTAGGAACGTCAAACGCGCGTCTGTTGAAGGGAGCCGGACACGTCCGCGTGCGGCATTTTTCGACACGCCCCGCCGCACGCGTCGAAATGCCCTTTTCGGCCACCGTTGCCCTCGGGATTTGGCAAAGGACTACCGCTCTTGATGCCCCGCTTGACAAGGCTTCAGTCCCAATCGCTCCAGAACCCACACCATAGGACACCAGTTCGTAAAGGCCGACTGGAACAGGTTCAGCCCCGCGAACACAGTCAACGCCAACCAGTAAGGTGAGTGAACGACGCCCAGGATAGCGCTGGTCGTTACGACGATACCCGCTACAAGTCTCAGTCCTTGTTCCACAGTCATCCTCACAGCTCCTTTGCGAAGTCTTTAACTTCGTTTTGTTCAAATGGAAACCACAGCAGCCGTATGTCGCCCTCAGCAGCACACGGAACCGGCATCACGGTGCGACTCCATCCCAGAGCCGGACGACCTGAGTACTGCCGGAAGCACTGTTGCGGCGAGGGGGTAAGTTACACCTCACCGCCGCGGGTGAAAGGACTTCACGTCGGCGTTTCTTGCCGCTTCTGCGTTCCCCTCACTTCGTTGGTTTACCATTTGAGTCGTGTTAAGTCCTCGATGGTTCACGCCAGCCGAAAAGCGGCTATCCGAAAGAAGGAGATTCGGAAGGAAGCCGCGTCGGTCACGGCCGTGGGGTTGGTCCTTCATTCATCTCTCGACCGGCCGACGCGACTCTAATCAAACAGATGCAGCGGGCCGGCATTGGTTACAAATTGAGGGAAGTCTCGGCGAGACATTGCGGCCCTGAAACCGGGATCTTTGGAGCAACCGGCGGCCGAGCAGTGATCTCGAAGCCATGTGACTCGCGGCGCGCGATCAGGGAGCAGCAAGCCGGCACGTTGTGGCGGCAGCGTGAGAGCGAGCTGACGCTTTCTCTTGGCTTAAGCGGGCCGGGCCGGGCGATGCCGCAGAGTCGAGTCTGAGAAGATGTGCGGGCCCGACACCGAACTTGACGAGGGCGGCTGTTCGGCCGTCGTGTCGGAGTCGGCAGCCGCTTCGGTTTCCGCCGGCTGCGCCATGGTTTGTTCCTCCGGCGTCGGCACGATCTTTTCCAGTACCGCCCCCAGCGGGCCGGCCAGCAGCGCCGAGAGCACGATCGCGTCTCCGAGAAAGGCGGAACCAATCAAAGCGGCCATCAGCCAGCCAAAGCGGCTGACCAGAAGCAGTTCTGCCGGAAACAGCATAAACATGCCCAAGCCGATGATGAGCGTTGTCTGCCAAAGGGCCGGACCGCAACGGGCCAGAGCTTTGGCGACCGCTTCGTGGCGGCTTTTGCCCTCCTGTAAGCCGTCGCGGAACCAGGTTATCAAGTGCAACGTGCCGTCCACGGCGATGCCCAAGGCGACCGAAGCAGTGATCATCGTCCCGATGTCCACAGCCAAGCCGTTCCAAGCCAACAACCCGAAGACCACACCGACTGGCATCAGATTCGGGACCATCGCCAGCAACCCAGCGACGGGGCTTTTCAGAATCACCATCATCACCACTGCGATGATGACAAAGGCCAACGCAAAGCTTTTGATCAAGCTGACCAGGACGGCCTGCTGCGTGTTCAAGAACAAGGGCACCATGCCTGTGACCACGTGGTCGGCACCCGCGTGGTACTTCAGCGACGCTTTAGCGATCTCGTCCAAATCCCCTGTCTGGGCGTGGTTGGCCAGGTTACCGTAGTCATAATCCGACATGATGGCCACCTGAGCGGTAATGCGCCAGATTTCATCGCCTTTTTCGACACGAAAAGCCCGACCATCCCTGAAGGGGAAGACGGCATCTTCGGTGATCTGACGCAAAAAGCGCGAGGCCTCGGACTCACTGCCTTCCTTGATCCGCTTTTCTGCTTCCCGAGCTTTTCGGATGGCGAGCAAGCGGCGCATGCGCGGTGCGTTTTTCGGTAGAGGCTTGTACTGTTCGACAAAATCCGCCAGCGACAGGGCGCCGCTGATCTCCGGATGCTTGCGAATGCCTTCTTCGATTTGCCGCACCACTTCCATGCGCTCCAAAAAGTTGAGCCGCTGTTGTTCGGTGGCGTCGAAACGCACCAGCACCTCGACCGGCACGATGTTGGCCAAGTTCTCTTCCAGGAAGTGGTAGTCCTGAACGATGCGGGAATGGTCCGGGAAGTAACGGATCGCCTTCGTCTCGGTCCGGAACCAACGCAGTCCGTAACAGCACACACTGAAGGTGATCAGAGCGGTGGCGAGGATCGGCAAACGAGCTCGGGCGAGCCAAAGCCCAAGCTGATGCCAGCCGGACCGACCGCTTTCCGATGGCTTTGGGGGCCGGGGCGGCCAGATCTGAAGCAAGGCCGGCAGACCGATCAGCACCATCGCCAGCGAGATCATGCATCCCAGGGCCGAATAGAGGCCGAAGTTGCGGACCGGCGTCAGCGTACTGGTCAGGAGCGATAGCAAGCCAATAGCCGTCGTGATGCTGGCCATCGTGCAGGGCATCCGGGCCATGCGCGTGGCGGTGACCACAGCCGTCGAGAGATTGCTCTGGGAAGCGTGTTTCCAATAATTGGCCAAGTGAATGCCGGCTGAGATAGTCAGCACCATCAGCAACGTCGGCATCACGACCAAGACCATGTTCATCGTGCCACCGGTGGCCGGCACCAAAGCCACGGTCAGGAAGATGGTGTAGTAGGTCACGATCAAGATCAGGAGTGTCAGCCGGATACCGCGCAGCAGAATAAACGCGAGCACCGTGCCGACCAGTCCCGACAGCAGGACGATCGACCGCTGATAGGGTTGAGTCATCGGGGCGTCGGCGTTCCAGACCGCGTCCATCACCGCGTGATTCAGAGCCGACCGCGCGACCGGACGACCTCCCAGATGCAGCGTTTCCGGCGCAATTCCTACCTCCGCGGCCGCCTGCCGGATCGCCGCGACCGTGCCTTCCACATCGGCCACTCCCGCCTCGGACAGCGTGACGGAAATTCCGACCGGAGCGCCCGGCGCAAAGAAACAGTCTTCCACCAGACGCACGCCGTCCGGCTGTC
>JAADHY010000467.1 GCA_013151585.1 Planctomycetota bacterium | reverse complement strand
TGGCTCGCTGCAGCGGCGGGTCGTTCAAAAGGACTTGCATGCCGAGCGCTTCGGCGTTTCGGGCGACACGGCTGCCGACGTTTCCGACGCCGACGACGCCGATCCGCTGGCCAGACAGATCCATTCCCCGCCGCTCGGCCAGCGTCAGCGACGCCGCCACGACGTACTCGGCCACTGACTCGGCATTCGAGCCCGGGGCACTGGCGAAACCGATGCCGCGCTGCCGCAAGTAATCGACGTCGATGTGATCCGTGCCGATCGTGCAGGTACCGACGAACCGCACCGAAGTCCCTTCCAGCAGTTCCGGTCCGACGCGCGTGACCGACCGGACGATTAAGACATCGACGTCTTTCAGTCGGTCACTCGTGAGCGTTCGGCCGGGCCCGGTGACGACCTGCCCCCACTCGCCAAACGCCTCTTTCGCAAAAGGAATGTTCTCGTCGGCGAACACCTTCATGGTTGGGATGCTCCGCTGTCGCCTGCCGGCTGCGACGCCCTGTCGCCGGCCGACTGGCTCGACGCGTTTCCGCCCGAGGTCTGGCCCGTTGGCGGCTCTTTGTTTGCCTCTCCCGCCGCGGCCGCCGATCGTTCGATCCGCTGTTGGATGGCCCGGAACATTTCGTTTTCCGGCTGCAAACGGACCAGCTCGCTCGCCGACTTTCGCGCCAGTTTCCACCGCTGCTGCTTCTCGTAGAGTAGTGTCAAGGCCATGCGAAAGTCGGTCGCCTTGGGCTCCAGCTCGCACGCCCGCTGAAGCGCCCGAGCCGCCTGGTCCTGCCGACCGAGCAAGTACTGCAGCAGGCCCAGACGATAGTGGATCGCCGCATTGTTCGGCAACAGCCGGGCGTCACGCTCGAGCAGCTTCGCCTCTTCGACGCGCAGACGGTGAGCCTCATCGCGGCGGCCCATGCTCTCCAGCAACTGGGCCAGATTCGTTCGCGGTCCGGCGACGCTAGGATCCAGGTCGATCGCCGTCTGGTATTCTCGGATCGCTCGGTCGTACTCGCCCAGATCGGTATAGAGCAATCCCAAAGCCACGTGGCTGCCCGACTGGTCAGCGTTGTCCAGGAGGCCCGCCTTGTATTCCTCGATTGCCCGGTCCAGCGCCGCGACCTGCTCGTTGCTGAGAATCCTCCGCGGAAATCCGGCCAGCAGTCGAGCCGCCTCGACGCGAACCAGCCGGATCGGATCTTTCAACGCTGGGGCGAGCCGATCGCGCAGGCGGTACAGATCGGCTTCGGAGGCCGGTTGCTGGGCTTCGAACGCACGGACGGCTGTCGCGCGCACCAGCGGCTCGCGGTCGTGCAGAGCCCGCTGGATGACAGGATGCGAAGCCGGTTCGATCGGGTAGCGCGTTGCAAGCAATGAAACCGCCGTCGCCCGCACGATCGGCCCCACGTTCGGACTGCGCGTCAAGCGAGTCAGTTGCTTCAGCGCGTTTTCGTCGCCTTCTCGAGCGGCCGCCAGAATCTCACCGTAGTGAGGATCCGGCTTTCGCTTCGGACCGTACCATTCGACGACTTTCTCGGCCGCCCATTGCGGCGTTTCTTCCGGCTTGGTGTGGCATTTGTTGCACGCGTTGGGAACGCCCAACTTGACGGTCAAGTCCGGTCGAGGCGGACGCAGGCTGTGGTCCTGTCGTGGATCGACAACCATGTAGTTCCGCGTCGGCATGTGACATTCCTTGCACAACGCTCCGTCCGTGCCCGGCTCGTGATGATGATGCACCGGCGTGTCGTACTTCGCCGCCATGTGGCACTGCGTGCAGAGCCGGTTGTCGGGGTACTTCACCCGCGTTGAATGAGGATCATGGCAGTTCGAGCACCGCACACCGTTGCGGTACATTTTGCTTTGAAGGAACGACCCGTAAACGTAGACCTCTTCCAGAATCTGCCCGTCTGGAAAATAAAGGTGATCTTCAAGCAGCGATAGTCCGAAGTGGTCCAGGAACCGGTGGCCCGCCTGGAAACCGGGATAGATGCGTCGCCGGTGCGCATGGCACGGAGCGCAAGCTTCCAGCTCGCCCTGCGGATTCTCTTCCGTGTTCAAGCGCGGCAGACCGTAGCCGTAGCGGCGGTCCCAAAAGAGCGATTTGGACTCGGCCAACTGCACGTGGATGCTGCCCGGCCCGTGACAGGCCTCGCAACTGACGTCGATTTCGGAAAAACGGTAATGGTGCGTCTTGGTCTTAACGTCGAAATTCTTCGCAAAATTGGTGACGTGGCAGTCGGCGCACATGTGGTTCCAGTTCTGGGCTGAGCCGGTCCAATGCAGGGGATCGTCCGGGCCGTAGGGGGCGTCGGGCACGGCGCAGAACCAGCGTTTTTCTTTCGTGTCCCAGCTCACCGGAAGCACCTGGACGCGGCCGCGGTCCAATTCGGCCATGTATTGCTGCAGCGGGTCATAGCCGATGACGTATTTGACTTTGAACGCGCCGCGGCGGCCGTCGGGGCCTTCGGTTTCCACGAAGAACTCATCGCCCCGGCGGAACATCCTCGAGACCACGCCGTAATGTTCCAGTTCGGTGTTGTTGAAGTCACCGAGGACGGTTTCGGGCGTTGCCAGGTCCATGGCCAGGTCATGGTCCGAGTCTTTCCACAGGTCAGCCTCTTTCTGATGGCACGCGATGCACGACTCCCGGCCGACGTAGGTTGCCTTCAGTCCGGGCGGCAGAGCGATCCACCAATCCAAAGCCACCGCCACGCTCACCAGCAGCAAAGGCGTACCGAAAGCGAGCAGCAGGCGCTTGGTTCGCCTGCTGAGCGGTTTGCGATGTCGTTTGGACCGCCGTCGACCGGTACGCCGGTCGCGTCGGCGGGAAGACCGGGAACCCATGGCCAAAACACTTTATCAGAAAGCGGGCGGCTTTGCCGCGTTGGCGGGGCACAGAATGCCGGTCCCGTCTGTCCGCAATTGGTCGGCGTTTCCGGGCGCGAGCAGAAACGGTGCGTCGAAGGGAGGACGCCATTGGGGGGCAGGAGCGTCACGCCACCGACTCGAACGGCTGCTCGGGCACGTAGACGCAATCTGGCTCGGACTCGAGATAGTCACCCGTCACGGCGTAAGCACGCGCCCGGCTGCCGCCACAGATGGAGCGATACTCGCACATGCCGCACTTGCCTTTGAACTGATCCGGATCGCGCAGGGCCCGAAACGTGGGGTGGTTCCGATACGTCTCCACGACCGACACTTCGGGAAACTGTCCGCAGACGACAGGCAAGAAGCCGGCAGGGTAAATCTCGCCGGTATGACTGACGAACATCACGCCGCGTCCGTCCCACACGCCCAACGGAGCCCGATGAGACGGCCCGCGGCCCGCCTGAAGCGACTTCTCCGACGTCTCTTTCTGCTGCAAGACGTAACGCCGATAGTGTGGAGCTTCCGTGGTCTTGACGGCGTAGAGCTGTCGCTGAGCGGCTTGCCAGAGCTTTTCAAACGCGATCTCGTACTCCTCCGGCTGAATCCGCTCTTCGTCCACGCCGCGACCAACGGGGACCAGGAAGAAGACGGACCACATGGCGATCCCTTGTTCGGCCAGAAGATCGGCCAGTGCGTCGAGCTGATGGAAATTCCGTCGGGTGATGCTCGTGTTGACTTGCACGGGCAGGCCGACCCGCCGGGCGTTGGCCAGCATTTGCAACGTTCGTTCAAAGCTGCCCTCCCAGCCGCGAAACGCGTCGTGGGTGGGAGCGTCCGCGCCATCCAGGCTGATCCCGAGCATCCGCACACCGGCCTCTTTGGCCTTCCGGAAAGCTTCCAGCGTGGCCAGCGGCGTCGCTGACGGCGTCAGCGCCACCTCAAGCCCCTTGCCGACGGCATAACGGATCAGATCGAACAGGTCCGGCCGCTTCAGCGGGTCGCCGCCGGTGAAAACCAGCACCGGCGTTCGTTCGAAGCTGGCCACCTGATCGATCAACAGGCGGGATTGTTCCGGCGTCAGTTCGCCCGGCGCCGGCTCGGGCTGCGCCGAAGCACGACAATGGGCGCAGACGAGGTCGCACGCTTGAGTCACCTCGTAATAAAACATCAACGGGTGCCGGTCGAAATCCTCCGGCGTGTAGTCGGTGGGTCTCATGGTGAGAAACTCCTGAGTATCGCGAAGGGCCAGCGGGCCCGATGGCCCGATGGTCGCAGTAGTTGGTTGGTTAAGGGTTCAGGGTTGACGGTTCAAAAAAGAACAGCCAACTCCGACCGCACTCAGTCGCGGGCTCCGCCTGGAGAGTGCACGCACTGCAGGCTCTTGCCTCCCCAAGCGCAAACCGCGATCCTGTCACGTCGTCGAATCAATGCCGCGCCGCCGCATGTCGGGGAAAGGCCCATCGGCTGCCTCAAAACTCCCACTGAAGGGCGAAACCGTGCTCGCGCAGCCACCGGGCGACTTCAGCGGGTGACCGATGATCCGCGACAGGAAACTGCTGGCGGTTCGCTTGGTCCACACTAGCGTCTTCGTAGCCGCCAGGTGCGGTCCGGCTGCCGGCGCTCATCTGCGTGATGCAAATCTTCGCTAGCCGGTTCCGCAATCCGACCGGCTCACGCGTCGACAGCACCAAGTCCGCATCCGGAAAGGCCAACCGCAAAACACAGTATAGCCTTACAAACAGCTCGTCGTCGACCGGGCAAGGCGGCTCGAAGTCATCCGGCGCCTCGTGAATTCGCGGCAAACTGAAGGCGAGCCGAGCTTTCGGGAACCGGGCTCGCAAATACCGTCCATGTCGAATCATGGCCATCAGGTCTCGCACCGGATCTCTTAACCCGAGCAGGATTCCCAAGCCGAGCCGGCCGATTCCCGCTTCGGCCGCCCGTTCGTGCCCTTCCAGCCGCCAGTCGTAAGACGCCTTGCTGCCCCGGGGGTGATAATGGCGGTAACGCTCCTCGTCGTAGGTCTCCTGGTACAAGGTCAAGCCGGTCACGCCCGCCTGAGCCAGCCGAGCGTATCCGCGGGTGCTTTGCGGAGCGATCTCGATGGCTACACGGAATCCGCGCCGCCGCAGTTTCCGAACAATCCCTTCAAAATACTCAACCGACGTCAGTTGTGGAAAATCGCCGGCAACCAATAGCACGTGCCGAAAGCCGCGGTCCCAGAGAATCTCGGCTTGTTCGAACGCCTCCGGTTCGTCCAGATGCATGCGCTCCAGCTTGTGCGGATACCGAAAACCGCAGTACAAACAGTGGTTGATGCAATAGTTGGAAAGATAAAGTGGAGCGTAAAGTTTCATCACCCGCGTTCGGGTCCCTTTGTCCGCTGGCCGGCTGAAGTTCTCGATGGTCAGCCCACGGGCCCGCTCGATCAGCTCGTTGACGTCCGCCTCCGGCTGCAAATACGCTTCCAACTCGTCGAGGCCGTCCGTCAGGCTGTCCAGCTCCGGAACGACTCGCCCGCCGCCGGCGCCAACCGCCACCCGCGTCAGCCGAGGCGGACGGGCCGGCCGGTCGGCCAACGCATTCGACGCCAAGTCCAGCGTGTCGGCCAAGTCCCAGTCGGTCGGAGCCAACTGGCCGGAAAAATGGTTCAGAAGCTGATACCGCCAGCGTTCCAGTTTATCGGCGAGCTCTTCTCGGTGCTCGCGAGACACTTCGCCCTCACCGCGCAACACCCGCTCGGCCTCCGCGGCCAGCTCCAAGTGGTACTCGGCGTGAGGGTCCGTCTCGCGAATCCAGTCGGCGAACTCGCCCAAGGCGATCGCATCCGGTTGTCCGTCAATGACTTGGGACATTTTCCTCGCACCAGTTCCCC
>JAADHY010000101.1 GCA_013151585.1 Planctomycetota bacterium | reverse complement strand
CGCCAAATATCGACGAGTGCGATTGAGCTTGCCGTACACGGTCACCTTCGCCAATTTTCTTTTCGCCGGCGGGCGGCTACGGCTGACGCAGCACAATGAGCTTTTCTTTCGGACCGAGCCCCTGCGGCGCAAATCGGACCGCCTTTGCTATCCAGCTTTGCTGAACGTGTCCCGGATTCCCAAAGGAAAGCGCCACATCGCGTGGATTTGCACCCAGTACCTGAACTGCTCGTCGAGAATGAGTTGGCCAGAACAACTGCACGCCTTGTTGGAGCACCTTTGGAATGGGGCCTTTAACCTTTCTAGCGAACGGCACGAAGGCGAAAGCTGGTACACCGCGTGTCGGTCGGTTCCGAATCTGCACCCGATTGAGCAGTGGGAACGTGAATCGCAAAGAGACGACGCCTGGGCTTTGAACGTTCCGTGGTTGTCGGCTCCCATTTCGGTTGGCGAGCTGATCGAGGAGTTCTTGTCGGCGGGGGAGACGTGCGGACCGCTGTGGCTTTTTTCCCGGCGAGACACGACAGTCCCGATCGTCTCTCGGTTCGTCACGTTCTCCCAGGAACAAGGCCGTAGCCGCCGTAAAGCCGTTTAGACGTGACAGACAGTCTGGGGCCAGAGGCCCGAAAGGACGAACACGCGATCGACGGTATCGGCCCTCCCGGGGCGTTTCCAAAGGATAGCCAAACCATGTCCGCCATTCCCGTTTACTTGAAACAAAGCGAAGACGCGACTCGGCCAACAGACCCCGAGTTTTACTGGGTCACGCGCGACGGGACATTTCTGTGCCGGAACCACCCTTTTTTCCAGAGCGACGTGCCGACCTCGCAGGCGCCCCGAGCCTTGGCTCCTCACCGGGCCCGCTGCTTGCTGCGTTACCCGAAGCTGGGGCAACGCATCCTGGAGACCATCGTCGGATTCTTCGATCAGGTGTATCAGCGGCATCAGGCCGAGTCGGTGGTCTTGCTGTACTGGGACCTGCAAGAGAAACGTTATCGGCTGCACATTCCCCGACAAGAGGCTCGCGTCTGGCAGTCGTGGACCGGGCACCGCACACCCACCGATGTGTCTTACACCGTTCCTCTGGACGTCCCGCCCACGTGCCTACTGGTCGGGGATATTCACTGTCATGGGGACATGGCCTCCTACAGCTCGGGCACCGACCAGAACGATGCTCGGTACCGGGACGGCATCCACGCGGTCGTTGGACAAATCAACGAGGAACCGCCGCAATTTCACACGGAAATCTCGATCGACGGCTACCCATTTTTGGTTCGCTTTGAGGACTTTTTTGCGGGATACGAAATGCGGCGCCCCGCACCGGAAGAATGGCTCAAACGTGTGTCAGTTATCACACAGTATTCCACGTGGCAACCGCCGGCGCCGGTCGGTGGCAACGGAAGGGGCAAGAACAACTTTCTCCCGCCGCGCGCGGGCGATAACCCTCCCTTCGGCAGTTGCCAAGCCTGACCCGCGCTTTGGAGCTCGTTCGACCCGCGAGCCGTCCAAATGTCCGCAGCCGACTCGATCGCCGCCACATGGGAGTGACTGCCATGGAAAGCCAGACGCAATCAACGACAGAGGTTTTCGCCGACACGCTTCGCTGCCAATTGGCGCCCGGCAGCCGCATCAAACTGATCGGACTGGGCGGCGTCGGCTGCATTGTGTTGGACTATCTAACGCTATTTCTACGGAGCCTGGAAGTACCTGTCCGGCTCGTGCTGATCGATGGCGACGAGTTTGAACCCTCGAATTGCCAGCGGATGCGCTTCGAACGGTTCGGCAATAAGGCGGAAGTCAAAGCCGCCGAAGTGGCGTCGCTGGTCGGCGGCAGTCCGATCATCGTCCTGCCAGTGCCCGAATACGTTTCGCCCGAAAACCTTTCTCGGCTGATCCGCAATGGCGACCACGTGTTCCTGTGCGTCGACAACCACGAGACGCGACGCCTCGTGTCGGACCACTGCGACACGCTGGACAGCGTTGCCCTTTTCAGCGGAGGCAACGACGGCGTCGAACCGCCTCACACGCAAGGAACTTATGGCAACGTACAGATCGCCATCCGTCAGAACGCCCGGGCGGTCACCGCGTCGCTGACACGATTCCATCCCGAGATTCGAAACGCGGAAGGCCGACTCCCTGGTCCAGATTGTGCTCAAATGGGGCAATCGACCCCGCAGATTCTCATGGCCAACTTGGCTGTGGCCAGTGCGATGCTCAATGCGTTCTTTGCATATACATGTGGACAACTGGCGTATCAGGAGGTGCAGTTTGACATTCTGGCAGCCCGTTCCCTGCCACAATTCCCTCTTCCGCCCGACCTGATCCCTCAGCCGCTTCCTCCCCCGCCGGCAGCCAAAGGCTAAAGGACCGTCAGAAAACAAATTGTGCGGCTCGGGATGTAGGATGGGCTTTCTAGCCCGTCAAAAAGGCGACAGACAGGGATGTCCGTCCTGCAAGATAAGCACGTCATTCTCTGACGCCCCTTAAGTGCAGCGACGTGGAAGGGGTTCGATCGCAGGTCCTCTTTTCCGCGTCAAACGGGCTCGGTTATGGCAGTGGGAGCAGGGAGTCGGCCGGGTTAGGTGGAGGCGTGGTTGCGGTCGGCGCGCCGACGGAGTCGAGAGGAAAATCAGTCGAGAGGTTTTCGGCCGAGTTGGCCGCGGCGGCGTCAAGTCCGTTCGTGGGCGGAAGGCGGCCGGGATCGGCCGGCGGAGGACTTTCGAAACCTAGCGGCGCGATAGACCCGCTAGCGGGGGATTCGATGTCGGTCCCAGTCCGGCGCGGCCATGTGGATTGTCGATGGGCGATTTCCAGCCGGAGCGCCTGCTTCAGCCGGAGTCGCTGTTGGGGATCGGGCCCGGCGATCAGTTGGACGTCGTCCACAAGATAGCGGTCGCTTTCCTGAACCAAGTCGACCAGCGCGCCCCAGCGGCTGTCGCCCAGCCAGACGCGGACGCCATGCTCAGTGGGTTCTACGCGTGTCAGCGGAGCGTTCAGGTGCTGGGCCACGGGCCACCCCA
This sequence comes from Planctomycetota bacterium, assembly GCA_013151585.1. GTDB lineage: Bacteria > Planctomycetota > Planctomycetia > Planctomycetales > Planctomycetaceae > JAADHY01. The sequence goes on along the minus strand of JAADHY010000101.1, from coordinate 2,728 downwards.
GCGACGGGACGGACGTCATTTGATGCCACACGAGGCGGTTCAGGTCGGCGGAGGAGCTGCGGTGAAGCAGATCGAGGCTGTTCGTGCGAAAGCCCGTCACGAACCGCCTGATCGGAATTAGCAGCTCGAGTGTTCCTTTCAACGACGTGGGACGATCGAACACCGGCAGCAGGACGTCATCCACGAGCACGTGCCCCTTCTGATCCAACAGGCGGTAAGTCAGCGCTCGCGTTCCTTGGATGGCTGTGATTTCCGTCACCGCCCCTTGGAAAACCGTACTCAGAATCTTGGGCGGAAAGTTTTCGACTTCAGGCATCGGCAGATCGCGGAGCGACTGCTCGTCCAGTTTCTTCCAGACCCGCCGGTTGAAGTCCGGCGTCGAGACCCCCATCAGTGTTTTCAGGTCTCGAGCAACCAGGGCCTCAGCAAAAATGTGGAAGACGGCCCGAGCCGTCAGCAAGGCGGACAACCGCTTCTCTTGCGTGCCGTCCAATTCGTAGATGGTGACTTCATCGACGCGGTACTGAGCAGCGGGCGGTTCTTCTCCGGGATCGGTTCGAGCCAGGCTGATGGTAACCCGCTGATCCGCCTCGTCGACGATGAAGTCGGCCCGGTGGCCGCGGATCATCGTGCGGAACTTGTCTGGTTCCAACTCAGCCGCAGGCAACTCGACCAGAGACAGGTCGGCCGGTTCTAGGCATTCCTGGAAAAAGGCTTCAGAACAAAGTTCCGCCAGTCGTTGATTATCCGCCAGCCGATACGCGCGGAGGAACGAAAGGGACGTGTCGACGATGACTGCCAGTTCCCGGAGGGATCGGATCTGCTCGGCCTCATCCGCTCCGGCCAGCGTCAGGTCTCGGAGTTTCCAAGAGCCGTCGGTCAGTTCGAAGGTGGCCGCCAGCGGTCCGGCCCCCGACTGCAACCGGACATAAGCCAAGCGGTCATCCATTTCGGCATGCGGACGAAACGTGCCTTTCGCAGCGCCACCGATCCGGCGTGTCAGTCGAGCCAGATAGTTCGGCGGAAGACGGCCCAGCAATTCGGCCAGTTCGGGAGTAGCCGTCGCCAAGACCTGCGCGCGCGTCCCTTGGCTCCAGACCGTCAAGAATTCTTGAACGCTGAGTAGCAGGTCCATCTGCTCGCTGACGGATTTTGTGACTGTCAAGCCTGGGCGACGTTGCCGCATAAAGATGTCATCGACGACCCACTTCTGGGAATTCGGATCTCGTTTGAGACGAAACTTAAGCTTTCGCTTCGGCTCGCCCATTTCCACCAGCACGTCTTTTTCGGTGGGTGAGATTTCTTCGACGCTCAGCACAGTCGGTTTGCCCTCTGGCAGATGGAGGACCTGCAAGACCTCGATCGCGCTGTCCTGACGTAAAGCCTTTTGTTCGAACTCCGAGGAGACGCGAGCCTTGAGCTGCTCCAGGTCCTGCGTCTGCATGGCTCGAGCAAAAAGCTCAATCGTGCGTGTCTCGACGAAATGAGCGCATCCGCCCACCGACGCCAGGAGCAAGCTGGCCAGGGCGAGCAACACGCCGCTCGTCCGTCCCGTGGCGAGTAAACCTCGACACATCGTTTTCATCCCTGAACTTTCTGGAAGAGATTGGACAGGCTCGTCCGACTGGACCGGGAAACGGTTCCGGACCAGAAACGCCGTTGGTCCTCCCGCCTGTTCTTCTCCGGTTTGACGGGTTGTCGCCGGTTCGGGCCCGCCCGACCGCTGGAGACGGCTGCGCGAGTCCAAATCGTCGGCAAGACTCCCCGCTCGCCGCGATGAGAAAATCAGTGATGTCCCTCAGGGGCAGGCCAAAGACGGGCATGAGAGAAGAGAATCGGCGGCGTCTTGTCGCAAATTTTGCCGAACAGGTCAAGATTGGTCTTGGTGCCTGCGGCCAAGAACTTATAATTCCGCCCGTTTTGTCCTCCTCTCGACTTGGGAACTGTCTCAAGACCGACAGGCGAGGGTCCGGCCGAGCCGTCCTGGAAAGAATGCCCAGCGGTCATCGGGACAGCAGGACCTTGGACCTCCCGGTCATCGGCTCAGCAGAAGCTTGGCCTACCGTCGATCCCCGTGTGAGCCGGCGGTGAGATCGTTCCCTAGACTTTGATGATGCATTCGGCCTGCCGGAAGCGAGGCACGCGTCGGGCCCCGCTGCAGATTCCGTGTGGCGCGACGTGGTGGCTCGGCACGAGCTTCTCCGTCCCGCCGGGTGCACCGATCGGTGACCAAGACCTTCGAACGACGCCGGACGCCTTTCTCGATCTTCCCGTCTCACCTTCCTTGCCTTGGACTCCACGACGCTCATGGACGTTCGTCGGTGGAACAGCTTGATCCTGCGCTGGACGTTGTGCTGCCTCTGCGCGGTGGGCGGAGTTGCGCTCGGGGAGCCCGCCGAGCGTTCTGGGGCGGTCGGCGGGCCGCCCAACGCAAAAGCTGTTCCGACAGTCCGCCTTCGGTTCGAATGGGCGACCCCCCAACCGCAGCCGTGGCACGGATTGCTCGAAATGGATGCCCAAGGACGATTTGACCGTCTGCGATCCCTAAGTCTCGAAGCCGACGGCGAACAGACGATCGGGACGAACGGCCCGACCGTCTGGATCTCGCGGCGGGCTCCGCGAATCTATGACGGCTTCGATGTCGACATCGCCGCTCCGGTGGACGCGCGCTTGATTTTGACGTTGCAATCCCAAGAAACGCCCCAGCGATTCGCCGTAACGATCTGGG
>JAADHY010000082.1:4208-9964 GCA_013151585.1 Planctomycetota bacterium | reverse complement strand
GGCGCTGACCTACGCCTACTTGGCCGCCATTTTTCGTCAGTTGGGCCATGAGGTGTGTTATTGCGAGGACCACGCCCCGCTCGACGCGGATTTGTACGTCTTCAACCCCTCGCTGATCACGTTCGACCTGGAGCTAGAAGCCATTCGGGAATTGCGACGAAACGTCCCTCGAGCCGCCGTTCTCGGAGTCGGCCCTCTGGCGCACGCTGTGCCTGACGCGATAGTCGATGCCGGAGCGACCGTCGTGCAAGGCGAGCCGGAGATGCTCCTCTGGAAGCTGGACGACGTGCTCAACGCCGCTGCGAACGGTGCCGGCATCACCGACGTCGGTACGGTGGAAAACCTAGACGAATTGCCTTTCCCGGATTGGTCCCTGTTTGACTATCGCCAGTTTCGCATCGGCTATGACTTCAGCCGTTTCCCGACAGCGCTGATCCAGCAAAGCCGCGGCTGTGCCTATCGGTGCAATTATTGCCCGTACATCCTTGTCGAAAACCGGACCCGTTTCCGATCGCCGGAAAGTGTACTGGAAGAGATGCGCCGGGGCGTCGTCGATTTTGGCTTTCAATCCTTTAAGTTTCGGGACCCTCTGTTCGGTTTGGACCGAAGTCGAGTTCGAGAGCTGGCCGAAGGAATGCAACGTTTGCCCAGACGGGTCCAGTTTTCGGTCGAAAGCCACATCAACCTGTTGCCACCCGACACGCTCGTCCGCCTGAGGGATGCTGGACTCACCAGCATTACCGTGGGCATCGAGCGACCGGATGCCGACGTGCTCCGCCGACACAAACGGGCTCCCATTCGCGACGACCGACAGCGCCAGTTCATCCAGACTTGCCGTCAATTGGGAATCCGGACGGTGGCCGGATTCATGATCGGCTTCCCCGACGACACCGCTCAGAGCATTCGCGCGGTGTTGCGGTACGCGAAGGAACTCAACCCGACCTTTGCCAACTTCAACATCGTGACGCCTTATCCGGGAACCGAGTTCTTTGAAGAGATCAAAGACCGGATCGCCAGCTTCGACTTCCGGCATTACAATGTGTACACCCCAGTCTTGCGCTACGATCGCCTGACGGCCGAGGAGCTGGCCGCATGGCATGCCAAATGCTTCACGCGGTACTATTTCCGGTGGGATTGGTTCGAAACGCATGCGGCCGTGCTTTGGCCTTCGCTGGCTCGACTCATTCGAACGTTCGTTCCGGCGGTGCTCACATCTTGCGAAGATCAGACAGAGTCCACCGTGTCGGCGTCGAAGAAAACGGCGCCATGCCGAATGACGGCCGCGCAGTCCGCCGATCGCCGAGCGGCGTAATCCGAGTGTGGCTTGGAACTCTCTATCGAAAGCTTGCCGAAGTGCTCCAAAGGATCGGTGGTCTGGCCTGCACGCGGAAAGTGGCCCTTCTGGCCGTCGTCGCTTGACGGCCGGCCGTCCGACCGACAACACTATCGGCGATCGAAATGATGCCCTTCTTCCATGAAGGTCGCTGTTTGGTCCAGTCTACTTTTCTGTCGGCCCCCATCACTTGAAGACTTCCCGCCGAAAGGACCGCCTCTGATGTCTGTCACAGATTTGGCGTACCGTCACGAGCTAGTCAGCGATTTCTTCACCTGGCCTGCGACGCGTGCTGAGTGGGATGCTTTTCGACTGAGCGATGAACAGGTCGAGTTCTATCGCCAGTACGGATATGTCGCGGGAATTCGGATTCTGAACGACCAGCAGGTCGACCAGCTCCGACGCGAGCTAGAAGTGTTCTTTGACTCGGAACATCTGGGACGCGAGCTGTGGTACGAGTATCACACCAACGAATCGAGCAATCCGGACACGGTTTTGTTTCATGCGTTGGGGGCTTGGCGGATCGGGCCGGCGTTTCATGACTTGCTATGGCATCCGGCTTTTACGGTGCCTGCCAGTCAGTTGCTGGAGGGGCCGGTTCGCTTCTGGCACGACCAGCTTTTCTGCAAGCCGCCGCGGCACGGAGGTGTCGTGGCGTGGCACCAGGACTATTCGTACTGGACGCGAACACAACCGCAGGCTCATCTCACGTGTTGGATCGCTTTGGACGACAGCACGAAAGAAAACGGCTGCGTGCACTACGTGCCGGGCAGCCACCGGTGGGAACTGTTGCCGATCACAGGCTTGGCTGGAGACATGGATGCGATCCGAGAGGTTCTGAACGACGAGCAATGGGAAGCGATGCAGAACCCGGTTGCCGTCGAACTGAAAGCGGGCGAAGCGACGTTTCACCATGCGTTGCTGGTTCACGGTTCCTTCGAGAACCGAACCGAACGTCCCCGGCGGGCCGCCGTGATCAACGTCTTCCGTGACGGTGTCCGCTCAGCGTCGAGTGATCCGCCTTTGCAAGGCGTGCCCCCGATTCCCTCCGGCCAGAAGATGGAAGGTCCTTTCTTTCCGCTGCTCTTCGATCCGGCTCAGCTTCCGGACGTGTAACGGACGCTTTTGCATCGGGCGAGATCGCTCCGAACGGCTTCAGGACGTCTCGAGCGGGACGGAAGCCAGGACGGTGTATCGCGGCCCTTCGCGACGCAATTCCGATTGAAACAGCTCGATAGCTGTCACCGTCACTTCACCGAAGTCGGCGTTTTGATGCTGAGCCAGCAGCGCTTTGAGCTGTGGCGGTGGACGTCGTTTGACCCGAGCCAGGGTCACGTGCGGCTGCAGAGGGCGCTTTTCGGGTTCGAAGTTCAGCCCCACCAGCTCCGAGTCTAACGTCGCGGCCACGTGGACCAACGGCATCGCCTGTTCCAAACCGGCCCAGATGACCGAAGGGCGGGCCACATGGGGAAACGCTCCCATTCCAGAAACGGGCATTCGCAGTTGGGGCTGGCCTCGGACGGCTGATCGCATGATGTCGCAGATAGTCGAGGTCAGGCCGGGGTCGGTATCGCCGAGGAACTTGAGGGTCACGTGAAGGTTTTCCGGTTCGACGGCCTTGATAGCGTTCCCCAAGCCCGCCAGCTTTCGGAGCACCGCTCGCAAAGCGTCCGACGGCGGCACTTTGACGGCAATAAAAGCGCGAATCGGCTGTGGCATCACTCGGCTCGTTGTTCCCACAACTGTTTCAGTTCGCTGAAGCTGCGCAGGGGCTGCTTGCCAGCGATCGCTTCGGCACTGAGCGGAGCGGGTGGCTCAGTTTGCTTTCGGCTTTGGCGTTCGCTTGCAACCGGGGCACGGCTTCCTCCTCGCGACGGCCGCTTGGAGCGCCGGGAGCTGGCCGGCCCCCGAGTCCGCTGCCGACGCAATCCCCGCGGTGGCGAACCCTCGGAACCATGACCCGACTCCGCCGGTGGGACGGACGTTTGTCCGTTGCCGCCCGACTTCGGCTGGCGGCTTTCCCGTGGGGACGGCCCCCGACGTTCCGGGCGAGGCGTCCCCGGCGGAATCATCGTCAGCGCGACCCGCCGACGCTCTCGATCGATCGACAACACCCACACGGTAATCACGTTCCCAACGGTGAGCACGTCATGAGGGCTCCGGACGTATTCCGTCGAAATCTCGCTCACGTGGACCAGCCCGCTGTCTTTCAGACCCACGTCGACAAACGCGCCGAAATCGACCACGTTCAGCACGGTTCCTGTCAGTTCCATGCCTTCGCGTAAGTCGTCCAGCGTAAGAATTCCTCGCTTGAACACCGGGCCTGGCAGGTCCTGACGCGGGTCCCGGCCGGGACGAAGTAGGTCGTCCAGAATGTCGCACAGCGTCGGCAGCCCCACCCGCAGCTCTGCGGCCAACTCCGTCTTGTCGAGGTTTTTGAGCCGATCCCGCAGTCGTTCCAAATGCGAGTTGCCGTGGCGCCACTGATCAGGTGAAAGTTCCAAGCGTTCGAGCAGCTTATAAGCCACATCGTAGCTTTCGGGGTGGATCCATGTGCTGTCGAGCGGTTCTTCGCCGTCCGTGATCTTCAAGAAGCCGGCCGCTTGAGTAAACGTGGCCTCGCCGATGCCCGCCACCTCCAGGAGCTGCTGTCGGCGCGTAAAGCGGCCGTGCTCTTTGCGCCACTCGACGATGCGGCGGGCGATGAGCTGATTCAGGCCCGAAACGTACCGAAGGAGCGACGCACTGGCCGTGTTCAGATCAACGCCCACATAGTTCACGCAAGATTCCACCACCTCATTCAACGATTCCCGAAGCCGCTTCGGGTTGATGTCGTGCTGATACATGCCGACGCCAATGTGCTGAGGCTCGATCTTCACCAGCTCACTCAGCGGGTCCTGCAGCCGACGGCCGATCGAAATGGTGCCGCGCACTGTGGCGTCGAAATCGGGGAGTTCTTCCCGGGCCACGGTGCTGGTCGAATAGATGCTCGCACCAGCTTCGTTGACGATCACGTATCGGGCCTCGGGACAGTAATTCTCGATGGTCAGCGTGACCACTTCTTCGGTCTCGCGGCATGCGGTGCCGTTGCCAATGGCGATCAGGTTGCAACCGTGAGCCTTCAGCAGCGCAGCCAGTTTTTGAGCCGACGCCAGCTTCTTCTCGTCCGAACCGGTGGCATAGATCACATCCGTGGCCAGCAAGTGGCCGCATTCGTCCAATACGGCGATTTTGCAACCGGTACGAAACCCCGGGTCGACAGCCAAGACCCGCTGTCCGCTTAGGGGCGGCTGGAGCAGCAGATGACGCAGGTTGCGAGCAAACACGGCGATGGCATGCTCTTCAGCTCGCTCCGTCAATTCCCGCCGGACTTCCCGTTCTAACACCGGACCGATCGATCGCTGCAAGGCTTCGGCGGCGCAACGTCGCAAGAACTGCGCGTAGCGATGTCGCTGAAAACCAAAGTGTCGCTCGATTGCCTCAAGAGCCCTTGCGTCGTCCCAAGCGACCTTGACCCGCAATGCCTCCAACCGTTCCCCGCGATTGACTGCTAGAATCCGGTGTGGCGGAATGCGATCGAGTGGTTCCGAATAGTCGACGTAGTTTTCGAACTCGCGGATTTTTTCCGGAGCCGCTTTGCCCGCACTGACCACCAATCGCCCTGTCCGCCAAACCAGCCGGCGCACGATCTCGCGGACGTCCGACTCGTCGCTGATCCGCTCGATCAGAATATCGGCTGCTCCCTGAAGGACGGCCTCCGTCGTGGGCAGCTCTTTTTCGTCGCTGACAAAAGCCCGGGCCGCCTCGTCCAGCTCGCCCAGAGCAGCGTCGGCGTTCCAAATCCGTTCCGCCAGCGGTTCTAGCCCTCGCTGTCGGGCCAGCATAGCGCGTGATTGGCGCTTCGGTCGATACGGAAGGTACAGGTCTTCGAGCCGCTTCAGCGAGTCCGCCTGTTCGATCTGCCGACGCAGCTCGTCAGTCAGTTTGCCCTGCGATTCGATCAGGCGCAGGATCGCCTGGGCGCGGATGGCCACCTGACGCAGTGATTTCACCCGCTTTTGGATCGCGCGAATCTGCTCCTCGTCCAGATTCCCCGTCTGCTCTTTGCGATATCGCGTGATGAAGGGAACCGTATTGCCCTCGTCGAGAAGCGCCACCACGCTCTCGACTTGCGAAGCAGCAACGCCGACCTCGGTCGCAACGCGCTTTAGATTGATTGGTGGTGGTTCATCCATGACGTGCCCATCTTGAGCAATCGTGACCTCATGACCTTCCGCCAATTATGGTAGCAAAACTGAATAGGGAAACAACAACCATCCTCTCAAAGACGCAGAATTTGCGAGCAACAAGGTTCGGACGATGAGATGCCGGAACGCCAGCAACACGGACGCACTCGTCGCCTCGCCGACTCTAGCGGAGTCGG
>JAADHY010000082.1:2689-4202 GCA_013151585.1 Planctomycetota bacterium | reverse complement strand
AACTCCGGAATCGGCATTTCTTGCCGGTCGGGGCACGGAAGCAGGCCAAGGTCTCCGGTCGCCGTCTTTCTCCAATTCGCGAAAGTTGCGCGACCGGGCCGGAAGAACGCGTTCTTCCGGCGGACCCGGCAAAACCCCTCAAGTTCGCGTGACCGGTTTGCCGATCCTTACTTCTGCCGGACGTTGCGTGCTTCGCCGCCCGGCGTTCGATTGGACGAACAAGGGACTGATGAGAGACAAGCGATCACGGAAGGAGAGTCCATGCGACCGAGATTGCGAATCTACACAGGCGAAGACGACAGCACCACGTTGGCCGAGCCGCCGGTGACGGTCCGGCTCGGAGAAATCTCCGAAATCCTGGCGGACGCCGTCTTGAGCCGCCGCACTTGGCTGTCCGACTTCGCGGACGAAGAAATCCAAATCTCGGCGGACCTCTACGAAATTCTTTCTGCTTATTGGCATTTGCGTCCCAGTGCCTGAACGTCGCTCTGCCTCCTCGGTTGGCCGCTTTCTGGTTGGATTGCTCGCCGCGAGCGGTCTGGCACTGCTCGCCCTGGGAATCCAGCGTTGGCACAGCGAAGCGGCCGTCAAACGAGTGGTCGACCGTTTCGTGGTGGCCGTCTTACGGGGAGATCGGACGGCGGCGCTCGATTGCCTGGCTCCCACAAGCCGTCCGACTCGGAGTGAGAGCTCGGCCGAGCCCGTTTGGAAACCCACCCCCGGCTTTCTTTATCGCGTTGTCCAAATCCGAGTGGAAGGCGACCAGGCGACCGCGCGGGTGCGGCTGAAACAAAGCAATTTGTACGCCGAGCCGATCTTGCGACTGCGCTATCGCAATGGACAATGGCGCATCACGGAAATCGAACGCTATCACTTCTACGCGTTTCGCTCGGAAAGTTCGGTCGGGCGGACGGGAGGATCCGCAGAGGATCTCGCTGAAGAACTGGCGCGTGCCCTCGATTCCGGCCGCGCCGAGTTGACAGCATCCTCTGAGCCCGAGGCTGGCGTTCGCTAAAGCGATTCGCGACGTGCTCTTGTGAGACGCCTCATGCTGGCTTGGGTTCCGCTTCTGCGCTTTGTGAGTGCGAACCGGCTCGGCCCGTGTGAACGGTGTGTCTTCAGGCTATAATGCCGGGGCAATCGACAGGCGGCGGCACGGAGAATCGGCGAGCGGTCAGCCGGAGCAGGGCACCCCGGGAATGGGAACTCACCATGCTGCGGGACGATGCGATCGAAATCTGGAAGGCCGGCGTGGCGGCTGTTGATTCGGCCCATTTGGTCCGGTCGACGATGGAAAAGAGCAGGAACCGCTTGCGGATTTGCGACCACTCGATTCCGCTGGACAAAATCGGCCGGATTGCGGTCGTGGGAGCCGGGAAGGCCGGCGCGGGGATGGCCGCAGCCGTGGAGGAGTGCTTCGGACCGGACCTGTTGGCAGAAAAGGTCACTGGCTGGGTGAACGTGCCGGCTGACTGCGTTCGGCCGCTCCAAAAGATTGTGCTGCATGCGGCTC
>JAADHY010000082.1:0-2658 GCA_013151585.1 Planctomycetota bacterium | reverse complement strand
CGTCCAGGGAGCCCGTCGCATTTTGCAGATCGTCTCCGGACTGGATCAGCGCGATGTCTGTCTGGTTCTGCTTTCCGGCGGTGGTAGCGCCTTGCTTCCGGCGCCGGTGCCGGGCATCACGTTGGACGACAAGCTGCAAGTGACTCGGTTACTGATGGAGTCCGGGGCGACGATCCAGGAGCTGAATTGCGTCCGCAAGCAGCTTTCGGCGATCAAAGGAGGTAAACTGGCTCCGGCTTGCCGTGCGGGGCTGACCATCGTGCTAATCATTTCTGATGTCGTCGGCGATCCACTGGACGTCATCGCCTCCGGTCCCACCGTGCCCGATCCTTCCACGCCTCGGCAAGCCTTGGACGTGTTGCGTCGTTACGCTCGCAGTCGTGAAGACGTGCCGGAATCCGTCTGGAACTATTTGACCGACAGGGCCCGGCACACGGCGCCAATCTCCGGAGAGGCATTTCCGAGCTCGGTCCACAACCGGATCATCGGCAACAACCGGACGGCACTGGAAGCGTGCCAAGCCGAGGCGGAGCGGCGGGGCTATTTGGTTCACTCGATGGGCAGCGACCGGGAAGGTGAGGCGAAAACGGAGGGCCGAGAATTGGCGAGCTTGTGCCGCCAAGTCCGAGACCTCCAGACGCCGATCGCTCCGCCTGCGTGTCTTCTCAGTGGCGGCGAACCGGTCGTGCATTTGGCGGAAACCAATCAACCGCGCAAGGGCGGTCGGAATCAAGAGCTGGTCCTATCGGCGGTCGCGGCCCTATGGGACGATGGGATGGACCGCATTGCGGTCCTTTCCGGCGGAACCGACGGCGAAGACGGACCGACCGACGCGGCTGGCGCCGTCGCCGACAGGGAATTGATTGTCCGGGCACGCCAATTCGGCTTGCAGCCGGAGCCTTTTCTGGCGATCAACAATTCGTATCCGTTCTTCGAGCAGTTAGGCGGTTTGCTGAAGACCGGTCCGACGCACACCAACGTGATGGATGTGCGCGTCGCGCTGATTGGCGCGGGATAAGTTGGCACCACAGCGCCTCCGAAAGACCGCGGCCACACGATCAGCCTGCTGAGGCTTTCTCAAAGCGTAAGCGTCATTGTGAGATGAGCCGTAGGCGCCGGCGTCGGGTTGGACGGCTTCATCTGCGGCTAACGTCGCCGGCTCACTCGCCCAATCCGTGTTTTTTGGTTGTGACGAAACATCGGTGTTTTTCTTCCCGATATGCGCGCACGGCGCGAACGTTTTCTTGCGGCCAAGATAGTATGTAAACGCAACGCGCTAGCGTACGGTCGCCTCCATTCGGCCAGCGAAAAGTACCGGAGGCTAGCGCTTTCCGCTCACACGCTCTTGGGTGCGGCGGGCAGGCCACATTAGAAAACGTTATGGTTCTTGACCTTCGCGCAGTGGCTTGCTTTGTTGATAGAGTTCCAGCAGCGCACGCTGCTGTTTCCATTCCAGACTGTTTTCTTCCAGCAAGGCCAGCAAAAAACGCGTGACTTTCACAGCCCGATCGAAGTCGCCCGACTCTGCATACGCCGCCGCCAGCGCCTTTTGAGCGTTCACGTAGTTTGTGAAGGCCGTTTCGTCGTCGGGGCGGGCGTCAAACAGCGGTTGGAGCAATTGGCAAGCCTCGCGCGCATATTCAACCGCCTTCTGACCGTCGCGCACCGCGTCATTGTGACACGTGGCCAGAATCCAAGCCAAGCGGGAATAGGCGAGCGCTCGAAATGGACTCGCTCCCGCCGACGGTCTTTCTTTGTCCGAGGGTGATGCCCTCTTGTCGGGCGGCCGCCTGGCGCCCTCCGGTTCTGTCAGTTTCAAGAACGACTCCAAGTCCTCAACAGCTCCTTCGCAGTCCGGAGGAGCGAGCCGCGACCGCGCCAGCCCGCGCAGAAAACGGTGTCGCGCAAGCCGCTCCGGACCTGAGAGCCCTTCGGCTGCCCGAACGGCGACACCGAGAGCTTCGATCGCCCGACGATACGTTCTGTTGACTTGATCCGCTTCCGCTTCGCTGTTCTCTTTTTGCTGCGCCTCCTGGAAATAGTTCCCTCCCAGCGCGGAAAACTCGCTTTCGATCTCGGCGAGTTCTTGCCTGGCCGAAGCGGCTGACGGATCTTCCCGGAGCGCTCGGAGAAACTCATCCACCGCGCGCAGCGGCGGCTGCTCCGTTCGGAAAAGCCGGCCACGTTCCAGCGCAATCTGCGCCCGGACCCTTCTCACCAAACCGGGATCGGGCGCAATGGCCAACACTTTCTCCGCGTCTTTCCAGGCCTCATCCAAGTGCTTGACGGCCGCGTCCCGCTCCGAACAGTTCCTCGCCCAATCGCGAAGCACGGCTACCCGGCGCAGCAAGACCTGGCAGCGCACTTGATCGTCGGATGCAAAGCGCAACGCCTGGTCGAGTTCCTGGACGGCCTTCTGGAAAAGCTGCTGGCGTTGATTCTCTTCGGCCGCATTCAGGTGCATGGCAAGCGTTTCCCGCCGCACCACGCCATTCAGTTCATCGTGTTCGGGGAAGACTCGCAGCAATTCACGGGCTAGCTCAGCGGCTTCCCCGTGGCGTTTCTTTCGAGCGAGTTGGTCAAACCGAGTCCATCCGGTCTGGAAGATGGCTGTCTTCAGGCTTTGCCGATCGAATCGCGACTGTCCGATGGCTGCCA
>JAADHY010000481.1 GCA_013151585.1 Planctomycetota bacterium | reverse complement strand
CCCGACGCCGTGTAGCCGGTCACTCCGCCTTTCAGCATTCTGCCTTTCCGATCCCAGCCCGGCGGTCAAGCGGGTGAACGATCTTCTCGAAGCCGCTTCCGACACCGACTATTGCCAGCTCCCGTGTGATACTCGGACGACCGAATGGTAGCCTCTTTGTTCCTCGAGCCAACTCTTTTTGACATCAGTCGATGGAGCTAAACACGGCAGCGGAACGAAGGGACCTTCTTTCAGCCACAGCCTGCATTCCAATCTAGCCGAAAGCTGGGCCCCGTGGCCTCTCCTCCGAGGAGGGAACCGGCCACGTAAGCCTTGCGACCTATGGCGTGTTCCTCGAAAAGGGAACCTGCGGAGAGGGCGGCCATCCCGAACCGAGAGCGGTCGCCTTCAGGCCGCCGGTCGCCGAACCGACCCTCGTACAAGCCTTGCCGAGGAGAACCACGAAAAATTCCGGCGAGCCTGTAGAAACCCCGGCCGCGATTCCGTTTATCATCGTACGTGACGGTATCTGCCTGCCTTGGACCTTATAACCAACGTGAACAAGCCCCAACTTCCCCCAAGCGTGACATTCCTCTAACGCAGCGCAAACGCCCTGTTTGCGCAACCACGGAGCTGAACCACAAAACTTATGAACGTCAGACGGACGTGGGGAGTGCGCCTTGTTGCGCGAAGGCCCTAGCCAGGGGCTCCGCCCTTGGAATCCCCGCAAGGGACGCGGTTTGGAGTGCGATGTTTCTGCACCGTTTTGGATCCGAAGCGGTAGGGGACTGTCGTACTCCGAAAAGCGCGAACATCGTTCGCGCCCTTTGAAGTGATGAGTATGTAGGTGCGGGCCAAAACGGAGCAGTAACGAACGAGAAAGCGATAAGAATCCTCAGACAGGTAGGGTGGGAGAGGGAGCGTTGAGCTCGGTTCGGTCGTGCCGTCCGACTCACGCTCCCTGCCCTTTTGCGCACAGGCTTTCTCTGACGGGCGATCGGGCTTCTCGGAGGAAGCAAGACTGCCGTGCGAAGGACGCGGCCTATTCATTCGATTTGCGTGGGAGAGACTTGCTTTTGCGCGGTCCTGAGCCCCGACGCATCGTTCACTCCGGAGCGAGTGCGCTCAAGTTTCTTCCAGTTCTGGCCCTTGGTTCTCTGTTTTCGGCTGGCGCCGCTGTTCCTCCAGGCGCTTTTGGTAGATTCGGGCCAAGCCCCCGGCCGAAGTTTCCCGATAGAGCGACGGCAGGGCTCGTCCGGTCTCCAGCAACACAGAAACGGCGTCGTCGAAAGCGATCCGATGCAGGCCGTCCGACAACAGGGCGAAGTGGGCGCAGCTCAGGGCACGGGTGGCAGCGTGAGCGTTGCGTTCGATGCAGGGAATCTGCACCAAGCCCGCCACCGGGTCGCAAGTTAGTCCGAAGTGGTGCTCCAGTCCCATCTCGGCGGCGTACTCGATCTGTTGAGGCGACCCGCCGAGAAGCTGTGTGGCGGCCGCCGCGGCCATCGCGCAGGCGGTGCCGATCTCGCCTTGACATCCGACCATGGCGCCGGAAATCGAGCCGTTGGCCTTGACCACATTGCCGAACACGCCCGCCGTGGCGAGGGCATGCAGGATGTCAGTCGTTTCCAAATTCAGCTCGTCGCGAAGATAGCATAGGACGGCCGGCAACACTCCAGCCGATCCACACGTTGGCGCCGCGACGATCGGCTGACCGCAAGCATTCTCCTCGGCGACCGCGTAGGCGTACGCGGCCAAGAGAGCGTCCGCTCGAAACGTCACATCCAGAATCCGGCTCTTGCGGTAAAGCGACGGAGCTTTCCGATAAAGCCCCAAGCCGCCCGGGATGACCCCCTCTGTGTGCAAGCCGCGCCGCAGCGACTGCTGCATGGCGTCCCAGACTCGCTCAAGGAACGGCCAAATCGTCTGCCCTTCGCACTGCTGTACGAACTCCCAAAAGGACTCCCCCGTCGTGCGGCATCGATCCAAGATTTCTTGCAAAGATCGAGCGGCGTATACGTCTGGCTGGGCGCTTTCACTCAGAAGCTCGCCTCCTCCGACGCTGTATTCGTCCCAGGCGGCCAAGACCTTGCCGTCCGGGCCGAGAGCTTCAAACCGCATGCCGTTGGGATGCCGCGGCAACTGGCGAGAGGGCTCCCACTCGACCTCCACCGGACACGGAGACACTGCTTCCTGAATCGCTTTGTCGGTCAGATGGCCGCGTCCAGTGGCGGCTAGGCTTCCGTAGAGAGTCACGCGAATGCGCGAGGCCTGAGGGAATCGTTGGCGAAACCGTTTGGCCGCGCGAAACGGCGCCATCGTGTGGCTGCTGGATGGCCCCCGCCCGATCCGATAAAGAGCCTGTAGCGTCTTCACGACCCAGCTCCTCCTGTTTCTTTTTCGGCTTGGCAAGGCCGCGTCGGGAGTCACCGGGCCCCTTGCTGGTGCTCGCGCCGTAACCGCCCGACAAACAAATGAGCCTGCCGAACAGGCTCCGGCAAGCGGTACCCTCGCGACGTTTCCAAAACCAATCGAACCGCGTGCCGAACCGTCATCCGATGTCCCGGCGACACAAAGACAGGCTTCACCCGTTCCCGGGTTCTCACAACCGCTCCCACCTGCCGGCCGTCGTGCCATAATGGCGACCAACTTCCCTCAGCCGGCGGCGGCTCCTCATATTCTCCCACCAGCCAGCTCTTGGCGCATCCGACCGTCGAACAGTCCAACAAGAGCCCCAAATGCGATGCCAGCCCAAACCGTCGCGGGTGCGCAATTCCCTGCGAATCAACAATCAAAACGTCGGGCGCGGTGCCGATCCGGGCCGCTGCGGCCAGCAAAGCCGGACATTCTCGGAAACTCAGCAGCCCTGGGATGTAGGGGAACCGACACCGACGTACGGCGTACGCTCGTTCGACCAGCTTCAGCGAAGGGCTCGCCAGCACGACCAGTCCCGCAAACAGCAGGTTCTGTTCTTTGTCGTAAGACACATCGGCCCCGCCGACCGTGCGGACGATTCGCGGAGCGGCTTTCAACAGAACGCGCCGCGCCAATCGAAGTTGGACGGCCGTCGCCTCTTCGGGCGAAAGGTTCCACTTGTGCAGTCGACGGGCTCGCATAAGAACACTATCGAAGTCCGCCAGCGCACCGGCGGCCGAGTTTTCGAGCATCAGCATGGTCGGCGGCGTGCGCACCCATTGTCCGTCAGCCTTTTCCGACTGATGATGACGCCCGGGCTCGGAACGTTGACCTACGATCGGTTATGGCAAGAAAGCTGCGTCAGGAAGCCCGAGGTCTTGATCAGCATTCTCGACAGCGACCGACCATGACGCAAGGAACAATCCCCCCTTCACCGACACGGCCCCCCCGCCTATACTGCCCTTCGTGTGCCGACTGCTCGAGAGACCACGTCCAGGACTGAAAAGTCCACGGGCGAGCTCGCTGGGCCATCCGAGCTGGACGGATTCGCCTGAATCGGCTTTTTTCGGATTCAGCTTTCCGCTTGTCTGATGACCAAGAAGAAAAAGAACAAGTCGAGTTCTGCAACTAAACCGTCGGTTGTTTGTCGAAACCGGAAGGCTCGCTATCAGTATGACATCCTGGACGAGCTGGAATGCGGCATCGTCTTGCAAGGAAGCGAGGTCAAGAGCATCCGGAACGGCAAGATGTCGATCGACGAGGCCTATGTGCGGGTGCGCGGCGGCGAGATTTGGCTCGTGGGCGCGCACATCGCCGAGTACCCCCAGGCGGCCCTGGCCAACCACGACCCACTGCGGCCGCGAAAGCTATTGGCTCATAAACGGCAGATTCAGAAGTTCGCTCAGGCGGCCGAGCAGAAAGGGCTGACGCTGATCCCGCTGAGCGTCTATTTCTCGCGCGGCTTCGTAAAGGTGCGAATTGCCATCGCTCGCGGACGCAAGCTGCACGACAAGCGTGAAAAGCTGCGCAAGGAGGCCGACCGGAGGGAGATGCGCCAGCAGCTCACCCGACGCCGATAGGCGGCCGCGCTTCGACATCCTTGATCAATGGCCGCTTTCCTTCGAGAACTCACAAAGCTTCGTCGGCAGCCGCCTCTTCCTCCGCCTCTTCGCTTTCTGCGTCGGCGGAGGCGACATAGACGTCGGTTGTCCCGAAGCGGTACTTGATCAGGTCCGCGTGTTTCTGGGCGAAAAAGACGCCTTCGATGCGATCGATCAGTGTCGTGCCGGTCGAGGAGCGGACTTCAATATTGCCAAAGCCGAACAGCAGATACCGCCGCAGCAAACAGGGATAGACCGCAACGAAAGTCTTCGCTCCCTTCGAGATCGTTCGGTCGCGCTCTTGGAAGTTCTCATGTTCCAGATAGTTTCCCGTCGGCCGGAGCGTCCACCGATCGTTCAGGCGGCGCCAGGTCGCCACGCAAACAAACGTAAAGCCGAGCACGAAAGAGACAACCATCGGCACGCCCCATTCCACCAAGACGGGAATCTTCCGGAGCCAGCTCGCGATCTCTCGGAAAACTTGAACATCTCCCAGAGCCTGGATCAACCACAGCCCCAGGAAGAAGATCGTCAGCCCGGCTCCCAGGAAGCCCACCGCCACGCGCGTAAATTGCAAGCCCATGACGATGATCGTCAACGTCAAGACGAGAATCCATGGCCACGATAGCAAGTAGTCCCACATCGGCTCGGCCGCTTGCGGATCGAAGTGGGTCCGCAGCAGCGCGCCGATCGTCACCAGCCATCCGATCCAGATCAGGTGCATGGTGCACACAAAATTCGGGTGCGAATAGAATTCCAGCTCCCCGTCTTCCACATATTTTCCCGCCAATTGGCCCCGGAAAATCCAGACGGGCATGGGAAAAAACATCAGACCGATGCTAAAAAAACGACGGAGAAAAACGCGCACCACACCCTTTGGACGTTCATCTGCCATGGCTGGTCCTCCGAATCTGCAAGAACCGGGATAGGTTCTGAAGTCGTTCATCCGGAAATGACGCGCCGCCCCCCTGGCTCGGCCGGAACCATTGCAGGGATATCATTTCTCCGCCCCGCGCCGTTCCGCCACAGGACGGCGAGCCAATGCCATTGTGGTTCTCCGGAGACGAGAACGCAAGAGAGTCCTCGACGGATCATCGTCCCAGTGTAGGACGAACGGAAGCAGCGGCCGCTTTCTGGCCCAAAGTGGGCCCCGTTGGATCGGGCCGACGGAGTCGTCTTCCGCCGCAATATGTTTACCTGCGTCTCAGCCTGGGAACGGCTACAATCCATCAGGCTCCGACCCGGGCGAGTGTTCCGTCGTTGTACGCCTCCTCCGAACTCAGCACCGGCCGGCACCGGCGGCTCAGCGGAAAGTCGTTCCGAACCCCGAGCCCCAGGCGCTCGTGTTCTTCGTCCACCACTTCGGTCAGTTTCATCAGATCGAACTGTGGCCATTTTTCTTCCAGCGCCCGCAGTTGCTCCAGGCCGCGAAAATCCTGCCGCAACTGGTCCGGAAGCAAAGCGGACAAGGCCACGGCCGCCACCGCCGTCCGTTTAAGCCGCGCGTCCAGCAGAATCCGTAACCCGCGATGGTGGAACAAGAGGCAGCAGACCAAATCATCCGGCAGGAACCACCGGCACGCCAGGCACGCGGCGGCCAAAGCATGATCCCACCCGAACTGTTCTCGTTCGTAATCACACAGAAGTTGCGGTTGTTCCTCTCGCGTCTCGACAAACCGAATGTACTCGTCGAAAAGCTCGTTGGTGATGACCGGTAACAGATAGTCTTGCAGCAACGCGCCGGCGAATGCCAGCTCCCGCGTCGGTCTTCAACAATTTCGCAACCTCCTTGGCAAACAAAGCTTTCTGCAGGCTGGCGTTCCAGAAACATGCTTGATTGATCAAACGTGACTTCTTGGCCTCGACAGCCGCTTTCATCCCTGTGGAGATCAAGAACATCTTGGCTCGCCGGAGCCCCAGCAGGGCAATGGCTTGGTGGACGGACTTGGCTTTGTGACGCAGCCCGAGATAGGCCGAGTTGACATACCGGAGCAGTTCCAGCGTTAAGCCCGTGTCGGTCTCGACGATCCGAGCCAGTTCGTCGATCCGCGCGTCGGGATCGTTGGATTTCTGCACGAAAAGCGTCACGGCGTGAGGCAACGCCGGAAGCTTCAGCGTTGGAGGAAGCGCGGCCAGTGTGAAGTCGCCGATTTCTTCCTCGCGGATTGCCGTCCAGTCAATTTCGCTCATACCGTTTGCAATGCCTTCTCACATCGATGCCGGAAGGTGATGTGGTTGCCACTTGCGGGCGCGAGTGTCCGGAATTCTTCTTCGACTTTTTGGGCCAATGGCTCCAGTCGGAACTCGGGCCACCGTTTTTCCAACTCCATCAAGCGAGCCATTCCGTTGGGCTCCTGCTGGAGCGGATCGGGCATCAGCCCCGCGATCGCCGCCGCGGCGGCCGCTGTACGGCCCAGAACGGCGTCGTCCAGGATCGAAAGCCCTTGATGATGAAACAGCACACAGCAGATTAAATCGTCGGGAAAGGCCCAGTCGAGCATCACGTGAGCTCCCGCTTCTGTGTGGTCCCAACCGAACTGCTCCCGCTCGAACTCGACCAGCCTTTGTTGCGAACCTTTCGTCGCGTCGATGAACCGCAGGTAACTCCCGTAAAGCTCGTTCGTCAGAATCGGCAGCAGGTAATCCTGGAGTAAACCCGCGGCATACGCCAGTTCTTCATTGGCATCCATCCAGTAGGCAATGTTTTTCGCTACGAGAGCCCGTTCCAGGTTCGTGTACCAAAAGTTTCGGACCGGAAGCAGTTTGGAACGTCGGGCCGCCATCGCACGACGTACAGCACTGGTGATCACGATCAATTTGGCGGCGCGGATTCCCAACACCGCAATCGCCTGCCGTGGGCTCCGGACTTTTTGACGAATGCCGATCGCGCACGAGTTGACATATCGCATCAATTCCAACGACAGTCCAGTATCGGATTCGATAATCGTAGCGAGCTCGGTGATTGTGACGTCTGGGTCGTCGGCCCGCTGACAAAAATTCGCAATTGCGTCTGGCAGTCCCGGAACAGTGACGTTTGGCGGCAGCACCGAAGCTCCATGATCCGGTAAACACTCCTTCCGAATGGTGGTCCAATCAATCACGGCAGGTCGGTCTCCGTTGGCTAGGAATCCCTTGGCAGATTGATCCGCGACGGCGTCCTCTTCGTCCGGGCTGATGAAACCGCGTCGATGGCCTTGTGAAGCCAAGGGCTTATTTGAGCGGTTTGGCCGACATGCGCCGATCAACTAGCCCGTCGACTTCGCCGCCCGCGTCGAAGCCCGCGGGAAATCTTGCGCGGTCCACAGGGCATCGAATCACGGTTCATCTCCACATTTCCAGTATAGGTCATGCCGCAAAGCAGACTGGGGGAAACCAAGCGCCAGAAGAAAGGGCAGTAGATTGCTCGACCCGTTGCGAGTTCTGAAAGCCCGGTCCAGTCGCCGCGTTCCATAAGCTCGGCATGGGACTCGCGCATTTTGGCCCACGGAGCCCCTAAACCAGTCCTCGCAGCTTGCGCACGCTCCATTCCACCGTCAACATCGTGACGAACAGCGCGAGCAGGTACCAGTTGTCCCAGAGCGACACGCGGGTGATCCGGGTTTCCTTCAGATTGGGAATTCCCTCTTGCAGCATTCGGGACAGGAACCCGGGCAGGTCCTCCGGTGCGATGGACGACCCACCGGTCAAGATGGCGATTTCGCTCAACAGCCCCGGATCGGCCGCCGGATTGTCCAGCTCGAGGTCGCGCGCCTCGATCAGGAACCGAGTCACACCGTTCAGCCCAATCGGCTTCCCTTCTTTGGTCGCGGAGACCACAACCCAATAGTCGCCGGGAATCGTAGTCTGAGTGATCGTGGCCGTTCCACGGTCGCCAGCCCGTTGCGGCGTCAATTCAACCGTCCGGCCGTCCGGGGTGATGACTTTCACCTGATAGGCGGCGTCGGAAATCGGCTCGCCCGTCGCGTCGCGGGCTCCGAACTCAATGGTCACGGGGGCCGCCGGCGGGAACTGTCGCGGCTGCACACGGACCCAAACTGCTTGGTCGCCTTCCATCTCTTTCCTGGCCAGCCAGTATACAAGCTGCTGCCAGAAGCGAAGGGTTTCCTCGGCGAAACCGTGCTGAAGCCACAAGTAGGTCGTATCGGCAGCGAAAGCCAGTACGCGGGCTTTCCCGTATTCGTGAGCGAATAGAAGCGGAACGCCGTCTTCCGATTCAGCCAGCACTTCGACAAATTCGTTCTTTTTGCGAAGCCGGTTGGCTCCGCGCAACGGCGGCAACTGAGCCCAAATGTCTCGGTTTCGTTCCGGTGGTCCCAGACGCATGACGAAATGCCTCAGGCCGGCTGACGTGGGCCGCATCTTCAGCGGGCGGTCATAGTGCAAGCTCGGATCGAGTTTTCCGTCCGGCTGCAGTTCCATGCGGCTCATACGGACTGGCAGACTGTCGGCCAGCGGAGTCGAAGCGTATCCCCCCGGGCCGAAGCTTTGAAAACCACCGATCATCAGCAAGCCCGCTCCTTCGTCGATCCGAGCCGCCAGCATCTGCAGCAGCCTCGAACCGAAGACCTTCGCCGGCACGTCGCCAACGATATACACGTCATACTGATCCCGGTCGAACCAGGCGGGGTCGATTTGCGTCAGCTTCTGAAACAGGCCGGAACGGACCCAGTGGGTATCGAGCTGGATGTCCGGCGAGCGGGACAACAGACGCACGGCTTTGTTTTCCGGACGGATGCGGTCGAAGTAAGCGACTTTGATCCCGCCCGCGCGTACGGTGACGAGCGTCTCCTTCCGGTTGTTGCTCTCTTGAAGTTCGCCGTCCAGCGGAACGGCTTCCACGACAATCTTGAACTCGCCGGGTCGCTGCGGCACGAAAGACAATTCGACCGGGATCACTTCCGAATGCGTCTTGGCTCGGACGACCGCGGTCGGGCGGGCGAGTCCGAGAGCGGGCGGCACCTTCAACTCGCCCGGCTCTCCCAACTTCTTACCCGCCCGGTCTTCGACCAACAGTCGGACGGTGACCGACCGATTGGCTCCACCGCTGACGCGCACTTTGGCCGTCACCGGAACGGCCTTTTTCTCAAACACAACCGGATTGACCTGAAGATCCTCGACGGCCACATCGACAGCCGTCTCGGTCAACCCCGTGCCACCGAAAGGCACCGTGTAAACGGGAACCTGCTGTTCGCCAAGCCGCCGCGCGACCAGGCGCGGATCAATATCCCGAGGCGGTTGAGCCCGTTGCGCTCCATCGCTCAAAAGCAACACCGCAGCGATACGTTCTCGCAAAGACCGCCGTAGCACCTCGTCCAGCGCCGCCCCGATGGCTGTCTGTTTGCCCTCGGCCGCTTCCGCGGGCTCGTCAACCGGCCGCAGGGTCTCGTCGAAGTCTGCATACTCCAGCTCGACACGCTCTTGCACCGCCTGGAGCTGGTCGCGACAGTCTTTCAGCGCGCGGATTAGCTTTTGCCGCCGAGTCGCGCCGCCAGCCTCGTCCGGGACGTTCATGCTGCGGCTGGCGTCTGTCAGGATCATCAGCGTAGCCGAGTGTTGGCTTGTCTCCGTCCATTGAAGCGAAGGGCGCAGCATGACGAAGGCCAACGCCAGCGCGGCAACCAGACGACACGCTGTCAGCAACCGACGCCAAGATGGTGCTAACTTCTGCAGCGCATGCTGGTACGACACGACCACGCTGACCAGAAGCGCAGTCGCAACCGCCAGCGTTAGCGGCCAGCCCCAAATCGGATCAAAGACGATTTTCCACGTGCTCACGGAAATTCAGGCAACCCAAAAGCTCAAACTCGCAGCATTCACAAGCCGGGAGAACCAAACGAGCCAGCCTGAACGCGCCGTCCTTCGGCCGACGGGCACGCACTTTCGGTCGCGCCGGCTGGATGGACCTGGCAAAGAGACCATGCATGCCTATGAACATCTTTGCCGTCTCACCAGCAATTCACGCGCTCTCGTCTCGGACCGTCTTGGGACTCACCCGACTTTTCCGGGTTCCGCTGCCGCAAGAGACAGTGCAACAGCCTACTCAAACCGCCCCGGCACGGTGCATGCCTCACGGCCGGGCGATCAGAGTGTACCCCACGACGTCAGCCGAGGGAACTCGGTTACCAGAAACGCAGGCCTCGCGAGCACGACAGAATCTTCTTGGCCGTCGTTTCGGGACCGCCTGGCTGACGGGCCGGGGCTTCCCATGCCACACCCCGGACCGAGGGTTTCGAAAACCCGTCATGCGCCACGACGATGTCGGCGTACCTGATTCGTCCGGTCACAAAAAACGCCGACAGAAGTCTGGTTTTGAAACTGATGAGCGCACTGGTCAACCGGCGGGCTCGACTAGGCCCATTCCAGGAAAGGCCATCGCCGCGGTGGGGCGAAGGCCCTGTCGCGCACGGGCTTGGCTCCGGGTTACCGTTCCCCGAAGCAGGCGACCGAACCATCGGTGAGTGAGATCAGCAGGCGGCCGCGAGCAGCGGCCATGCCGTTGAACACCGGCGGCGCAGACAGCTTGCGTTCGGCCAGTTGTTCGCCGCTGGTCGCATCATATACGGCCAGAATGCCGCCGAGGCGGCCTTCGTACGGACCGAGTGGGTCTTTCGGGTCGAGCACGTCCGGCGGCCCGGCGGCGTACAAGCGATCGCCAGCCAACACCATCGCTCGCACGCGGATCGGGATTCGCTTCAGCCACGTGCTGCCCGACGGCGGCCGCTTGCGCTTGGCCCCCCGCCGACCGCCTCGCATGTTCTTCGCGAACAACGTGTAGCCTTTTGCCCCGGGCGTGAAGTAGACGGTCGGGTCCAGACCGCGGAGCGTGTCGAATTGCCGAACGACGATCGCTTCTTGTTCGCTAAAAACCGCCATCCGCCCGAATTCGCCGCCGATGCGCCAGGGAGCGCGTTTGAAATAGGTATCGTCCAAATATCCGTATGCCGGCACCAACGGCGGCAAAGGTTTCTTTCGCGGTTCGAGCTCGCGATCGAACGCCCGGGTCCGCATGAAGATCGTCTCCTCGTCGGCGGCCAGAATGTCAGACAACGAGCCCATCGGCAGCAGATAGTTCTGGCTGAACTGGGCATCGGGCGGCACGCCGTCGTTGCACGGGCCCCGCAGCACGATCTTTTTCGTCTCGGGATCCAGCCGATAATCTGGGCCGCGCAAATGCCGGTGGTATTTCATTTGGCCTGTTGCCACATCGAGCCCGTACAAATACAGGCCGCCGTCCAGCTC
>JAADHY010000205.1 GCA_013151585.1 Planctomycetota bacterium | reverse complement strand
GACATTGGCCGGCTTATAGCCGACGAGCAGCGTGAAAGCGGCCAGCAGGTCCGGGCCAGAAAAATCGATGATGTTGTTCCGAATGACGTGGTGCGCTCCGCGCACGTGAATGCCGAACTTGTGTTTGACGTTGTAAACGATGTTGTTCGAAACGGTGCAGTTATAGACGCCGTCCATGTCTAAGTAAATGGCCGCAGAAGGATAGCCGGGATAGCCGTTGTGCACCAAATCATGGATGAGGTTGTGGTCGATCACAATATGGCCCCCGTTTGGACCGCCCGCGGTAACGTTGACATAGATTCCTGCCGCGTCACTGTCGGTCCCGTCCAACCCGACTCGAGAGATGTCGTTGTACGCGACCCTGGTGTTCTGCGTTCGGAGTGCCTTGAAACCGTTTGAGTCGACGTCGTGGATCAAGTTGTGCTGAATCTTGTAGCCGTCGCAGCCATAAATGTAGATTCCCTCACCGATGTGATGGATCCAATTGTTTTCGATCCGACCGCCGCGATTTCCTCCTTCCACGAAACGAATGCCGCCGCTGGCGACGCGCGTGATTACGTTCCCCTCGATCGTGCAACGCACGACGCCCCCTTCGACGATGATCCCGTTCTGGCCGGAATTGGAAAACTGGCAGTTCTTGATCGTAACGTCCTTCGCATCTTTCAAATGAATCAAACCGCCGCGGATTTTCGAGTGCAATGAGAGCGCGGGTATGACCTCCAGCAACCCGTCACAGACCTGAAAATTCAGGCCCTGAAACGTGATCCGGCTGGCGCCGTCCAGGGATATCAGGCGAGAAACATCCGGGGCAAGGATCGTCTGCTTTTCAATGGGCGTGCGACGCGGGCGATAATAGAGGGTGTGGGACTTGGTATCGACGCAAAACTCGGCCGGGCGATCGAGGAACGCTTTCGAGTTGTAGATGTAATAACGAGTCGGCGTTTTCGCGGCCCAATGATCATCCCAAACCGTGCCTTTCAGGTCGCCGGCGTAAGGTCGCACCAGCGTGATAATCCGTCGCCGAAAATCTACGCTCTTGATTCGCGTTCGCGCAGGGATCCAATGAGCCCACAGGCATACAGCAGCGGAATGGTAATCGAATGGCTGGTAGTCGCCTTGGCCGAACTTCAACCGGCGAAAATCCAGCACAGACTCGGCAAAGTGATAGTTCTTGTTCGGTTCACGGGCCAGTGTCGCCGGTTGGCCATTCTCGAAAAGTGCGAAAACGTCGCGCTGAAGGGGCGTGCTGTACAATCCGTCGCCTTCGTGCCTCCAACGAGTGATACGATGGCCGCCGATCAACACGGCGCTGCCGGGAGCGTCTTGGTTCTTGTAAATGACTCGCGTGCCCGGCCGGGCCGAATCCTCCTTGCCGAAGCGAATCGTTCGATCCACAAAGTATTCCCCCGCAGCAAAAAGCACGATGACGTCTTCCTTGGTCCGGTCCTTCAGTGCTCGGACTCGATCTCGAGCGCCACGCATCGATCGCAACGGGCGACCGCGTGTGCCCGGGTTGGCATCATTACCAGCGGGCGATACGTAAAGCGTCTCGGCGTTCGTCACGGCCGCAGCGGCCAGCAGCAGGACTATCGATACCGAGAAAGCGATTGTTGGAATGACCGGTTGTCGTCGCCCAAAGGACAGCCCGGCAGCATGTGGCAAATCTGTTGAAAACGGTCGCATGAGAAACCTCGCTGTAGAAAGAGACGCACCAAGCCTTCATCGGTAAGAAAGTACCGCCACGTATTGTCCGAGGCCAGGCGCCGTAATTCGGGGCCGTGGTTCCGCCGAAAGCGGAATGGCCTTTGTCCACGACGTTCGCGCAATATCCAACCACTTCAGTTGGAACGTGTGTTCGGACGCAGGCAGTTTGATCCGGACCGCCCGATCGGCTTCACCCGTGAAAAAAATGGCGTATTGCCGGCCGGGCTCCGCCATGCAGTATGCCTCATTCGCTGATCGCTCGGAGAGCAGATCGTTGCGTGGTTCCATTCGAAAGATGTTCACGGCGCCGAGGAACTCGTTCATACTGTGTAGGTGTCGCTGCGCCGTGGGTGATAGGCCAAGGCCGTCGCGTGGCGCGCCGGGGCGTGACCTGGTGGACCGGTGAAACCGGATGCTGGCCGCGCCGGCAAAGACCACACGCCAGAATTTTGCGGTCGCCTCCGCGTCCGTGCCTGCGATCCGCTCGCGAAACCGCGCTCCTATAGGCCAATTGAAGTGGTAACACTTGATGTTGTTGATCGGCCGAGCCCCGTGTGCGAGCACCTTGGCCCGGTACCACAGCAAATCGTCGTAGTGCTGCTGACCGCTGTTTCCATTGTTCTGCGAAATGTCACAGTAGTTGAACGCCGTGTTGAGAATGGGCACGCGGATCTCCGGGTTGCTCCAATCCCGAAAGTGTTTGGTGAGTTTCGGAGCCGGCCAGTGGAAGCGCCGAGAGGTACAGACGTAAACTTCGCAGTCAGGACGCCGTTTCCTTGCATGAGAGCGAATGAATCGGGCCCAATAAGGGTCGGGTTCGAGTGTCTCGTCGCCGATTCCGCTTTCGTTGTCGATCTGGAACAGCACGTGATCGAAGCCGCCGCCGATGACCTCGTCAACAATCTTGCGCACGAATCGCTGCTGGTAAGGCAGCAAGACCGGGTCCTGCGTGACCGCGGCCATGTGGAACGGATTATAAAACCCAGTCTTTCCCTCTTTGAGCAACGAGCTGTCGGACTGGCGTGCTCCGCAAGAACTGGTCCAGATGTTATGAGAGTCACAGAGCCCATGATGGGCAAGGAGGACTCTGATGACGAGACGACGGAAACGGCATACTCCGGAGCAGATCATCCGGAAGCTCCGCGCGGCGGACGCCATGTTGGCGGCCGGAAAGGACATTGGGCAGGTTTGCCAGGGTGAGCGAGGCGACCTTCCATCGTTGGCGGAACCAGTATGGTGGGATGAAGGCCGAAGAGGCAAAGCGGCTCAAGGAGCTCGAGCAGGAGAACAAACGCCTGAAGAAGCTGCTGGCCGAGGCGGAACTGGATAAAGCGGTTCTGAAAGAGGCGTTGGAGGGAAACTGGTGAGCCCGGCGCGGCGACGGAAAGCCGTTCGAGACGCTCAACAGGAAGGTTTGTCGGAGCGTCGGGCCTGCCAGGTGATGGGCCAACACCGGAGCACTCAGCGTTACCAAGCGAAAGGTCTCTCGGAGGAAGAGAATCGATTGGTTGCGCGGATGCATGAACTCGTTCTCCGGTATCCTCGGTACGGATACCGGATGATCACGGCGAAGTTGCGTCAAGAAGGCTGGTCGGTGAACGCCAAACGTGTGTACCGTCTTTGGCGTCAGGAAGGCTTCAAAGTGCCCAAAAAAGTGCGAAAAAAGCGTCGTGTGGGTCAAAGCTCGAACGGTTGTAGCCGTCGGCGAGCGGAGCACAAGGACCACGTGTGGAGCTGGGACTTCATCCCCGATCGGACGTCGACGGGGCAACCGCTGAAGTGGTTTGCGATCATCGATGAGTACACGCGGGAATGCTTGGCGTTGGAAGTGGACCGGAGCATTACGAGCGACCGGGTGCTGGAGATTTTGGTGCAATTGTTTTTGGAGCGCGGCGTTCCGCAGCACATTCGCAGCGACAATGGGCCGGAGTTCATCGCACGGGCGATCCGGCGGCACGCGGCGTTGTGCGGCCTGGAGATGTTGTACATCGAGCCTGGGGCCCCGTGGGAGAACGGCTTTGCGGAGAGCTTCTTCAGCCGTCTGCGGGACGAGCTGCTCAACGTGGAGGAATTTGCCGACTTGAGCGAAGCCCGATGGTTTGCCAGGCGTCGCCGGAAGGAACACAATGACGAGCGACCCCACAGCAGCCTGGGGTACCAGACCCCATCGGAATTCGCGCGGCAGTGTGCTGCTTCCGTTCGGCCTCCGGCCTCACGCCAGCAGCACAGTGCCAACCCTGTTACTCAACCCGTACTCTCATAACCGGTGGACTAAAAACCAGAGGCATTCCACCGGCCCAAACCGATCGGCATTTTCACGCCCGGGGACCTGTTCGGGGCCGAATTGACCGAACTGTGCCACGAATTGGAGCTTCGCGTGCCCGAAGATATCGCCTTGGTTGGCGTCGACAATGATGATTTGTATTGCCACTTGGCTCGCCCGCCCCTTTCAAGCGTGACCGTAAACGCCGAACGGGTGGGGTATGAATCGGCCCGGCTGTTGGATCGACTGCTCGCGGGACGGCGGTGCCCGAAAACCGCTATCTTGGTGCCCCCCGTCCGCGTTCACGTTCGACGATCCTCGGAACTGCTGGCCATCGAGGACGCCGACGTGGCCAAAGCGGCTCGATTCATCCGCGAGAACGCGGTCCGGCCAATCAGCGTGACCGATGTTCTGCGCCAGGTGCCCTTGAGCCGGCGGTCTCTGGAGCGGCGTTTTAAGAAAATCCTCGGCCGTGGAGTTGCGGAAGAGATCTGTCGCGTTCGCTTGGAACGATGCAAACACCTGCTCGTGGAAACCGATCTCAAGATAGCAACTGTCGCCCACTATTCGGGGTTTTCTAGCGCACGCCATTTGGCGGACGTATTCAGCCGCGAGTTGGGTATGTCACCCAGCGAGTTCCGCAAACGCTCGCGCCCCAAGTACGTTCCACGGCTGGCTGAAGAGTGAATCCCGGACCGCAGGACCGTTTTCGTCAGTTACTCAAGGAGCTTGTCCGAGAAGAGGATTCCGCAGTTTAGCCGATTGGTGTTGGTGAGTGCCCGGTGGAGATGTACGATTCCGCTTCGGTGTGATCGGGCAGAAGGAACGAGAGGTGTTCGATACGAGGCGGACGAGGACCGAACCGCGCAAGACGTTTCGGGAATGGAAACCGCAAGAGTACGTGCACCGAGCAGCGATCCAGCCGAGCGCGGTGTTGCCGCCGGACGATTTGGTGTTCTTTTTCTTGGACTTGGTGCGGAAGCTGGATTTGTCCGCCTTTATGCGTCCTACGAGCAAGAGACGCGAGGGGCTCCGCCGTTCGATGTGCGGATGATGGTGAGGTTGCTTTTGTATATTCTCGTGTTGCGTGGGAGGGGGTTTTCGAGCCGGAAGATCGCAGCAGCGTGCGAGGCTGCGGTGAAGGAACGGATGGCGCACAAACTGAAGGCGGCGTCGGACCGAGCGCGTTATGCGAAACGGAAGCAAATTGTGGAACCTGTTTTTGGTCAAACGAAACAAGGCCGGGGCTTCTGGCAGGTTCTGCTGCGCCGCTTGGCGAAGGTCCGCCGGGAATGGCGCCTGATCTGCACGACTTATCACATGTTGAAGATTTGGCGCTACCAATACGCGCCGACCTAAACAACATGAAGAGCGACCAAGAACGAACACGAAAGACCGCTTCCATTAATTCTCGGACAAGCCCCCAGCGCCGAACAAAGTCAAGGAAGGCAATTTGGACCGGCAGATTCCCGCCATGTTCGACAAGACGTGTTAGAAAAGACTCGAATCGATGCTGACGCGATCCCCCGGTGGTTCCCCGCCGTGCTCCGTCCCCAGACCAAAGACGCACAGGCCCATTCGCGGCCGCAGAGGGCTGAACTCCAACGACAGACCGCCTTGGCCGAGAACCAGCAAGACCCACTGGTCGATGTGCGCCTGAACGAAGAGATCGACTCAGACGTGTTTGCCAAGAAACAGTGCGAGCTTCGCGACCGGATCGCCGAGCTGACGCTCAAATGAAGGTAGTCGCCCGCTCGCAAAAGAGATGAGCGAGCTGGCAGTGAAAGTTTTTGAACTTTCACAAGCTCTTACGCAGAAATGGCTTACGGCCGATTACGCCACGAAAGCCCGGATCCTCGAAATCGTCTTTCTGAACTTTGTTCTCGATGACGTAACTCGAGTCCCCACAATAAGAAAGCCCTTCGACATGCTCGCCGAAGGGCGTTTTGTCCAGCCAAGTCGGGGTGACTGGATTTGAACCAGCGACCTCTACGTCCCGAACGTAGCGCTTGCTTCACTGCGCCCTGAGTGTCTGTATGCTTGACCGAGAAAGTTGGCTCGCTAGAAGAAAACGCTCTATCGACTGGCGGCGGTGCAGCGCGATGGCCAGAAACCTGGTCCATGGCTGACCGGCGGAGGGGTCGGCAAAGAACGTTCATGGAGGGCGAGATGGTACCGGTATCTCGCCGTCATGCTGCGTGATAAACTCACCGTGGGGCAAGCGCTATGTCACTACTTGGAGGACTCGCTGCACCTCGCAGAAACGACGCGACGCAAGTTCCGATACGAGATAGGCCGTTGGATTCGGTTTTGTGGCGACACGCCGATTTCTGACATAACAGAGGAGTCGTTGCGGTCGTTTATCGTTGCATGTCGGGGAGCAGGCCTCCGCGAACAAACGGCTGCAGCGAATGTCGGAACGCTCCTGACGCTTCTTAGGTATGCCGTCCGAAAAGGGTGGTTGGACCGCACGCCGACATTTCGGGTCGTGCGCCGGGCGTCTGTGCGCGCCGCTCCCGGCGTTCCGGAGCTTGGAGCGTTGTATGACGCCTGTAGACGGACGGAACTCAAATGGCCGACTTTTCGTTGGGTGAGCACGTCCGACTTCTGGCGAGCGTGGATCGCAGTGAGTGTGCTGACCGGGGCTCGCCTTGGCGACCTGATGTATCGGCTTCGATGGTCGCAAGTCTCCGACTCTGAGCTTTGGTGGTCCGCCGGCAAGACGGGCAAGGCGCATCGGATACCGATGCACCCTGTCTTGAAGAGTCACTTGGAGCTGGTACGGAGACCGTTGAGCAACTGTGACGATCGCATCTTCCCGATCAGCAAGTCACCGCATCTCGTCCGCCGGGAGCTGTATCGTTTGTGCGACGTGGCGGGTGTCCGACGGTACGGAGCTCAGGCCTTCCGTCGGGCTGCCGTGCAGCTCTATGAACAAGCCCATCCCGGTGCGGGAGCGATCTTGCAAGGCTCCGGTCTGCGTGGCAGTTTAGGATACTATGTCGATCCGATCACTATACTCCACGCGGCCCAGCGAAAGCTGGAGCTTCCCGAGTCTTTCTACCCTCCGGACGAACGGGCGACGCGCCGCCACGTGCGGACGCGACTCTTGAAGTTGGTTGCACGGCTCCGTCACGACCAGCAGGAAGCGTTGGTCCGGGTTTGTGAGTCCATGCAAAATGCGTAGAGTTAGGAGGTGGCACGATGAGCAGCTTACAGAATCAGCAGCATGCGAGAATCCCGAGTGTTCCAGAGGTGGTTACGGGCTGTGTCGTGTGCGTGGTCTTGGTCGCAGCCGCCATTTGGTTCTTGTTTGGGTGGGAACACTTCTGGCTGAGTAGCATCGCGTCTCTCGGACTGGGTACGGCTTTGGGTTTGTACGGAGTCTCCGAGACCTATCAGGTCCCGGCAGCTCGGCATACAGCAACGGCCGTGCTTGCACTGACGATCTTTCTCATTTTCAAACTGTGGCCCAACGTGTCCACCGAATCACAAGCGGGTGCCGCAGCGGGCGGACAGTCCGGTTCTGAGGTTGCTGAAGCTGAACCAGACTTGTTTCAGAAAAAGGTCGCCGCTTGGGTTCGGGCGCAGATTCTCGTCGAACGCATGCTCAAGTCGCCCGGTACAGCGAGCTACGGCTGGCAAACCGCTTCTGAATGCGTCGAGCACCTGGGCGACGACAAGTTTCGCGTGCGAGGCTGGGTCGACGCTCAGAATTCTTTTGGTGCGACAGTACGGTCTGACTTCACTGTGCTTCTTCGACGTGTTGGAGATGACTTCGAAGTGATTGAGGGGCCGTTTGTACGACCGCGGTGAGTATTTTCCCATCGACCTTCCCATTCCTGCTGAGACGCACGATGTCGTCTTCACTTACCTCGATCAAGGGCTCTTCCGGTCTGTAGATTTCCGTCACCGCGCCGTCGGCGAGGACGAAGAACTGGTGGGGGATGCCGGCGGGGACTTCGAGGCGGTCGCCGGGCTCCAGCGTGATGACGTGGACTCCGTCGCTCAGCCAGACGAGCACCGCGAGCCGAGCGGTGCGGACCAGGAATTCGTTGACGCTGTGCTTGTGGTAGTGCAGCGACGAGAAGCCGCCCCGGCGGACGCGCAGGTGCTTCACCAGCCGGGTCCGCGTGGCCTCTTCCGTCCACGTCTCGCCCCAGGGCTTTTTCTCGATCGGAAGCCGCTTCGTGTCGATGGGACGCGGAGGGGTTTCGATCATTCGGCTCATTTCACGTGCACCTTGTTCTTGTCGACCAGTTTCTCCCAGGTCCGCCGGCCGGCCTCGTGGTCCCACCGAAGGCCGCCGAACGCGACCAGAGCCTCGTGGACCAGGTCGTAACGGTCCAAGAACTCGGGATAGGAGAGGATTCGCAAAGGCACGGCGTGGGCGGCGGCGATCTGGAGGCATTCGTAGAAGGCCTGTGCGCGACGGCGGGCCGTTTCCTCAACGGTTTCCTCTTCCAGCAAAGGGTCCGTACGCGCAAACCACGGCTTTCGTCGGTGGAGCGAGAGGGCGACGTGGTCGATACGGCGCATCAGCACGATCAGCTTCAGGTCGTCCCGGTTCGCCGCCCAGGCTTCCATCGCCGCCGGATACAGACAGAGCCGTGGGTCTTTTGCCACCGACAGCCGGGTGGTCTTTATGGCTCGGACGACTTTGCGGTCCACGCCGTGCACGTGGATGTACCGGCTGATGCCTGC
>JAADHY010000326.1 GCA_013151585.1 Planctomycetota bacterium | reverse complement strand
CTCGTGCGGGGCGGCTCGGACCTGGCGATCACTCGTTGCCACGTTAGCGGCGGGTGGGGGCCGGCGATCGCCGCGTCCAACTGCCCGCGCATCCTGGTCAAGAACAGCGTCTTTATGCACAGCATGACCGCCACGACATTCAGCCGCTGCCCGGACCTGAGGATCGAGAACAACGTCTTCGTCAGTCCGCTGATTACGCACGTGCTGATCGGCAACACGAAGGACCAGCCGTACCGCGTCGAGAGGAACATCTTCGGCGAGAACACACGCGGCAAGGTGCACATCGCCTTCGCGTCGATCGGCCGGAGCCAGTCGAAGAACTGCTTCTACGTGCGTTGGGCCGAGCAGGACCGGAAGCTGATCACGGGCACGTTGCCCGGCGGCATGACTTTGCCGGAATACCGCGTGCT
Source organism: Planctomycetota bacterium (assembly GCA_013151585.1). GTDB lineage: Bacteria > Planctomycetota > Planctomycetia > Planctomycetales > Planctomycetaceae > JAADHY01. The sequence continues at coordinate 5,375 of JAADHY010000326.1, read as the reverse complement.
GATCGGCCCGACCGATTCGTTCGTCGCTAACCCACACTTTCCCGGCGCCCGCGGGTTTCGCCAGGGCTGGGGGCCCGGACTGGCGAACAAGGATTTCATCGGTCTGTTTGCAACGAATCCGCGCGTAGTTTTGGAAGGCATTGGGTTGCAGCCAGACGCGTTTCGCGGCTTCCATTTTTGGAACGAGGCCGCGACGCCGTGGCCGTACGACAAGCGATGGGCGAAGAAGGTGCTGGAACGGATCGAACAAGCGCAAGCTCTGGAACGAGCGGGCAAGGATGCCGAAGCGATGAACGCCTTCGTCGCACTGACCGAGCAGTTGCCGATGGAAGATCGGCTCAAGGCGGAACTGCTGGACCGAGCGGCCCAGTGTGCCGACCGGCTGGGCGAATACGAACAGGCGATCGAGCTGGCGAAGCGCATCCCGGTTCGTGTCCTGTCCGCTCGGCGCCAGATGGCACTGATGGTCAAGCACGGCAAGTTCAAGGAACTCGTCGAGACGTTCGCAGACCGCCCGGGTCACGGTCGGCCGTACTTGAACTGGTCCTGCCCGGAAACGGAACTACCACTGGCCGACGTCTATTACTACCGCGCGATAGCTTACGCTGAGACGGGCGACCTGACCGCGGCCGAACGGGACCTGCGCATCATGGTCGAAAAGGGCAAGAAACTGGGCTACAGCCCCGGCCCGACCGTGCTCGACCTGTGCTGGAAACGGCTCGGCGACTTCTACCGCGACTATCTCAAGGACGACGCGAAAGCGCTCGAAGCGTACCGCCACGTGCTCGACCGCACGACCGTCTACCGCCACGATTCTCCAATGCCCAAGCCGGTATTGAGCGGTCTGAGCGACATACTGAAAGAAGCGACCGAATCGGCCGTCGCGATCCTCCGGCGCCAGGGGCGCAACGCCAAGGCGGAACAATGGCGTTCCCAATTCCTCAAGGCTCAATCCGAAGCGCATGCGTTCCTGCAGAAAGGACGAAGCAAGCCCGGAAAAGCGAGCCAGAAGGTGCTCCCCAACAACGACCAAGACCAGTGACCCACACGGTTGCGGCAAAGGGCCTCGCACGAGAAGAGTGCTCGCGCCCGACACCGGTCAATCGGCGGGTAACCGTTCACGGACGAGATTCTGATAGTCGCTTAGTTTACGAGTTTTGCTAAAGCGGTTGTGGACGGCAACGATGCTCTCACTGCGGAGTCTTGGGCTGGGCCAAACCGTCGCCATTCAGTCGCCCTTCGGCGGTAGCGGAAAGCTGTCTCCGTACTTCGCGCGCCATTCGACGAAGTACCGCCTGTGCTGCCTGAGAATCTCCTTGTAGCGAACATCCCCGGCCAGATTGACCGTCTCGCCCGGATCGCGTTCCATGTCCACTAGCGATTCCCGCCGGTTGCCCATGTCGTACAGGCAGTACTTGTAGCGGCGGCTTCGCACCATGCGGCCGGCAGGCATGGGTTGGCCGGCGATCTCCGGTTTCCCCTTATTGCTGAACTTGTTTTGGACCACGATGTACCGCCGAGGGTCTTCCGTGACGTGCCCGTTCGCCGTTCCTTTAAGACTCAAACCCGGCAGGCCCGCCGGAGGCTCGATGCCCGCATAGTCGCAAAGTGTGGGGTAAAGATCGATGCCGGTGTTGACGAGCCGGTCTGACACGCCCGCTTTCGTCACGCCCTTCCAGCGGATGATCAGCGGCACGCGGCACGACTCGTCATAGAACGTCTCCTTGTGGTCCCAACCGTGGGCGCCGAAGCAGTCGCCATGGTCGCTCAGATAAATGACCACCGTGTTTTCCTCCTGTCCCGAATCCTTCAGCGCCTGGAGCACCCGGCCGATTCGATGATCGACCAGTTCGATCATCCGGTAGTACGCCCACCGGTAGCGTCGCCAGCCATCCTCATCGAAGCGAAGGGCTGCATGCTTCTTGGTCCTGGCATAGAGTTCCCGGACGCGCCGCATCGTGTCCGTCTCGTGGAGCGGCGGCCTGTGATTCGCAACGAGCGGCGGAAGCTGGTCGCGTGGAGGCGGAACGCCGATGTCGCCATCCGGCAGCTTTTGGCCGCGCGCCCACTCGCAGATGTTGTGAGGATTGCAGAATGATCCGACCAGCAAGAAAGGCCGCTCTCGTTTGCGCCGGATGAATTCGATCAGCAGCGACACGTTCTTGGCATCGATCCGCTTATGCCTGATATTGGTCGAGAATTCGAAATCCTTTGGCGAGGCGAACGCTCCGGCCACATGCCACTTGCCGACGTATCCGGTGTCGTAACCGGCGTTGCGGAAGAGCCGGCCGAAGGAGATGCATGGCAGACTCCTGTCGGCGCCGGCCGCGCCGTTGTGCTGGATGCCGGTTTCGTGAGGATACCGGCCGGTCATCATGGCTGTGCGTGACGGCATGCACAACGGATTGGCGGCATAGGCTCTGGTGAATAGCATGCCGGAGGCGGCCAGGGAGTCCATCGCGGGAGTGCGGATGAGACCACTTCCCATCCGGCAACTCATTGCGTCGGCAAAGTGCTGGTCTGTCATCAGGATCAGGATGTTCGGCCTTTTCTCGGCCAAGGCTCGGTCGGGCACGGCCGGCACGAGCAACGGGACGAGCGTCAAAGCGACAGAGAACCTGTACGCGTCTTTCACGACATGGTGCCTCATCGATTGGGGTCAGATATCGAAAGATCGTGCCGCGCCGCGATCTGCCACGACGGGCTGGCGGGAGCGTCTCATAGATCTTCGCCAATCGTTGGTAAGTGCAAGCCAAGACCTGACTCCCCATTCTTCACTCGTGTCAATTTCGCCTCCGGCGACACGCATATCGAATGAAGGAGATCAGGCCGGCAAATCGATAACCCGGATCGGCATAGTGTTCGACCACATAAAAGGCAAAGTAGTATGCCCGGCAGCACCCCCAAACGGCGACCGCCAGCAGCGCTGCGACTTTGACGGAACGCGCCTCCAGCAGAAGCAGGACGCTGGAAACGAGGCCGATGAGCAGAAAGAGAAATCCCTTGGCCCAAAGCAGCTTCGGATTCTTGATGTCCGTCAACGGTCTCCTCCGTTTGCATGCACGCGCTGAGGTCACGTCTTGACTCATAACACTTGTTGTGGCCCGCCGGGTAGCTGCCGCGCCCGGGCGGCCAGGGGGACCTTGCAGGTGATCGCCAACCGCCGGTAAGTTACAAGTCGAGACCTGCCCCCAAATCCTCTACATACCGAAGACGCGTGCCAGCCACGGGACCGCTCGAGCCGGACGGAAGCAATGCTTCTCCACATCCACGTTGGCATGGGCCAGGTATTCTTCCTGCGTCAGCCCTTCCGGCAGGGGCTTGAAATCGTGGACGCGTGCTTTCGGGTCTTCGTACTTCTTGTAGTGGTAGATCGTTAGGTTCTCCTCGGCATTGTTCAAGCGATATGCGGCCGCGATCTTGGCCAATTGGTTGGCCCGGCCACCCTCGGTAAACAACAGCGGCCGAGGCGCCAACGACGCCTCCAGATCCGTCGCGTCGTACCACTGGTACATCCCCGGCACCAAATGATGGACGGGCGGCACCCAGCCGCTGAGTGCGATGGTGCGTTCGATCCAGTTGCAGCAAAAATCGTTGTGGATCACGGCCTTGACCAAGTCGGGATACAGCACGCCCAACACATCCGCCGGCTCGGCGCCCAGCGAATGCCCGCAGACAGCAATGCGGTCGCGATCCACATACGGCTGCTCGCTGATCCATTCCAGGATCTTTGCTTTTTGGAATGCGGAAATGCCGAGGTAGCACCGTCCGAGCCAGATGGCGTTCAAGGCCGTTTCGGCGCGGCTGCGAATCGGGCTGTCCGTATCGTTCGTCGCTGGGTTGGCCACAGCCACGGCAACCATGCCTCGTCGGGCAAAGTGCCAAGCCATCCGGTTGTCTTGCCGTTTCCACTTGGGGGTTCTCGCTGCCTTCGCCTTCGCCTTGGGAAACACCTCCGGAAGTCCAACCAGGCTCTCCAGGCTGCCCGTCGAGCCGGGAAAACACATGACAGCCGGCGCGGGCGATCTTGGACTCACGCCGTCCGGAATCGCGATCATGAAGGGGACGACCGAGTAGGGTTCGGGGTAGGCCTCCCATTTCTGAATCTGATACCCCTGCTTTTTGCGAATCCACAGTCTTTTCGGCGGCGGCTGCGGCGGCACCTCGGGAAACGCCATCAACTCGGCCAGCTTCTCGCGAATCGCCGCTTGCCAAGCAGGAAACTTCTCGCGCTTCATGGTGGGATCGAAGCCCAGTTTGGGCGGGTTTGTTTTCATCAGGTGGTGAAGGAACCCCGCCGTGTCGATGAAGCGCCCGTCAGGTCGTTCGGTTACAAAGACGCGGCGACGTTCGCCATGCCGTCCAGCCGGCAGGTCCGCTTCGACCAATGCGGGCACCGGGAACGCAGCGGTTGCCGAGCCGATGCCGAACGCTCCGAGAAATTCACGACGCAGGATCGGATTCACAGGATGCCCTCCTCAATTCAAGGTGCGCCTCTTTGGAAATCGGCGTGGCGGCCGCGACAGAATACGGCGAGTCACCCGGGTGAAGTTTTGGTCTTATGACTCGTCGCTCCGGCGGCTGCTCGCTCCTCGGGACCTGCCTATGTGGTCGGCGACGCCAGCGATCGCGAGCACACTCCGGACACTTTGGTTCGCCGGAGGCTCGCGCCTTTCCGCTGACTTCTGGATTCCGGCCGTCAGACTGCGCAAGACGCTCTTCGGTGCCAAGACAACGAGCACTGTTCGCGATGGGTCCACAGAGACCACGACCGGTCGAAGTCCTCACCCGGCTCACTGCGCAAGCCGCTCTATCCCAAACGGAAGAGAGAACGATTTTTTGGGCCGGACGTCGAAATCGCAAGCAAAGTGATCGTGCGGCCCCTGTGAGCCCGTGAGTCCGATTCGGCCAATCCGCCACAACTTACGAATCAAATGCTCCTGACGCCCTCTTCTTTCCGGGCGCAGTCGCGGAGCAAGCGAGGGGCCTTGCTTTTCCCCGCGGGTTAGTCCACGCCCAGGTTGCGTTCGATGCTTCGAGCCTTCTCGGACATCAGAAACCGCTTGAACGGATCGGGGTCGTGGTCGACCGGACGGGCGCCGCGAGCCTCTTCTCCGACAAACGCCCATTGATCTTCGGATTCTTCGGTCACATCACGGTAGTCGTTCGGTTTGGGGCGAAAAGCACGCCAACTGCTCCGAGCGAACGTCTGGGCGGGTTGGACCAGAGCACAGCCGCCGCCAACCGCCGATAGTGCGGCGGCTGCAAGAATCCACAGGCAGAATCGTCGCATAATATCGGCTCCCGGTTCACGGGCCATCCGCAGGCAGGGGGATACGGAGGCCGAAAGTTCAGGGGACAAGGGGAGAGTTGCC
>JAADHY010000667.1 GCA_013151585.1 Planctomycetota bacterium | reverse complement strand
CAGCGTGTCATCCCCTGGCCCTCCCCACACCGTGTCATAGCTGCTGCCTTGACCGTCCGCGTAGTCGTTGCCCGGGCCACCGATCAAGCTGTCGTTACCGCCGGCGCCGTACAAGCTATCGTCATCCGTCTGACCAAGCAGGGTATCATCGCCATCTCCGCCGATGAGCAAGTCATTGCCGTCCGTGCCGAGGATCGAATCGTTGCCGAGTCCACCGTCCAAGGTATCGTTGCCGGAGAACCCTCGCAGATAGTCGTCGCCGTCGCCGCCGACAATCGAATCATCGCCCGCCAAACCGAAGATGCGGTCGTTACCCGCACCCCCCTCCAGAGTTTCCACGCCAGCGCCTCCGATAACGGTATCATTCCCGTCACCACCGCGGACCCGCAGCGTGGCCGCGAACTGCGCGTCCAGGACGCCGATCACAACTCGATCGTTACCGGCGCCGGCTTCGATCGTCAGGGAGCTGGTCGGATCAACGAACGTGACCCGTTCCGCCGTCCCGCCTAGGGCTGTGATTTCCGAGCGATTGTTGTTCGGCGTTCCGTCGTCCTCGACAAGGATCGTGTCGGCGTCGGGCCCGTAGACAAAAAGTCGATCGGTGGCGCTGGCGTTGTCCCAAACGGGTTCCAACCCCGTATAGGACACCACTGCTCCATCGAGGTCCACCGAGCCGCTGTCGGGTGCAGTGAAGGTGTGAACGACGGTGGAAAAGGTCCCGCCGTTCAAAACAAGCTCGTCTCCCGTCGTCTGGCCCCCGGCGGAAAATGTCACGCCAGACGCCGGCACAGGATTCGCGCCCGCGAAGTCGATCGTCAAGGTATCATCATCCCCAGACCCATTCACCAGGATGCTGGTAACCAGCGAGGTCTCCACTACGACCGACTGGGTGCCGTTGATCGACAGCACAAAATGTGGGTCAATTCGTCGGAGCAAGAAGGTGTCCGGATTCCCGTCGTCGGCCGGATTCGCCAGCGGGTGATCGTTCGTGTTGAGCACGAGCTGTCCGGGATGGGCGGCATCGCTGATGACCACTTGATAATCCTCGACCTCACCATCAGCAGCCTGTCCGATTGGCAAAGCGACTCCGTCGCTGCTTAGTCGAAACCGAGCGTAAGTGGGCCCGGCCTGCGCGTCGGCCGGGACGGCAAAAGTGACCGTCGTGGTACCCGAGTTGAGAGTGCTTTGACTCAAAGTGAGCTTTTCCCCTGCATCCGCCCAATCGCCGTCTCGATTGAAGTCAATCCAGGCATCCAGTTTGGCCGGACCGTCCGTCACCGTCACATCAAACGACGCAGCTTGACCGGCCACGAACGGACCGTTGAAGGTGATGCCGTCTTCGTCATCGCCTGTGTCGTCGTCGCCCGTGGCGCCGCCGGTCGCGAGAGCGTCGTCTTCGATGTCCCGAGCGGTTCCCAAGATCGGTCCCGTGGCGACGTGTCTTGCTCCGTTCATCGCCAGAACGGTGGGATAGGGAAACGTGGCATCGCCGAAGTCCAGCCGAGCGATCGTGGCCCTTGCCGCGAGAACGTCAGCGTCCGTGCCGATTGTGCCTCCGAGATCGTCGCGAGAGGTCCAAAGCGCCACCCAATTCCCGTCAGCGTCGGCGGCCAAGCGGGGGGCCGAGTCAATTCCCGAATCGGTACTCGCATACGTGTTCAGGGCGACCGCCGGTCCCCACGTCAGACCGTTGTCGGAGGACCGCACGAAGAAGACATCGGTGTCCGTCCCCGCCGTTCCAAAGAAGTTGTGGTCGGACTGCCAAGCCACAATCCAGTCGCCGGCCCCATCCGTCGCCACCGAAGGGTTCGAATCGGGCTCGGCGTCGGTCGTAGCCGAGTCGTGCAGAGCGACTGGTGCCGCCCAAGTCGCCCCGTCATCGGCGGATCGCGAGACGAGGATGTCGGAATCGCCATCGAGAGGCCCTCCCAACGGATCGGTCGACGACCAGACGGTGATCCACGTGTCCGCTCCGTCGCTGGCGATGTGGGGAACTGTGTCCGCCCCGACGTCCAAGGCGGCATTCGGGCTTAACGCCGCAGCCTGAGTCCAAGTCACCCCGCTGTTGGATGATCGCACCATCAGAATGTCCCAGTCGGTGCCGATCGTGCCGCCCAGACCGTCATCGGATTCCCAGACGACGATCCAATTGCCGGCTCCGTCGGTCGCCACTTGCGGGTTCAGGTCGCTCCCCGGATCGGTTTGCGCGGTTCGGCTGACGGTCACCGGACTGCTCCAACTCACCCCGCGGTCGGCCGACCGCGCAACGAGGATATTGTCCCGGCTCTGCAAGGTGCCAAATTCCTCGTACGAACGCCAAACAACGATCGCCCGTCCTGATCCATCGATGGCGACTTGCGGGTTAAGATCATCCGCCGAATCCGTGGCGGCGTTGGTGTTCAGAGCAACCGGCGCCGACCATGTTCTTCCGTTATTCGTCGAACGCGAAATCAGAATGTCGTAATCCGTCCCGATCGTCCCGCCCAAACTATCGTTCGACTGCCAGACGGCGATCCACGTCCCGCTACCGTCCGTCGCCACTGCAGGCCTTTCGTCCGCCCCGGAGTCGGAACCGGCGTTGGAATTCAACGCGGCCAGCGCCGTCCAGGTCTGGCCGTCGTCGATCGAACGAGCGAAAAAGATATCGCTATCGCTGCCGATGGTTCCGTCCAGATCGTTGTTCGACTGCCAAACGGCCACCCAATTCCCGGCTCCATCGCTGGTCACCTGCGGCCACTCATCGTCGCCGGAACTGGTCGAAGCACCTCCGCTCAAGGGCGACGGAGCTGTCCAGCTTTGTCCGTCGTTGGTGGATCGCATGACCAGAACACTGTAATCGGTACCGGTCAACCCGCCGCTGCCAGTGTCTGACTGCCAGACGACGACCCAGTTGCCTTTTCCGTCGGTCGCCGCGTTCGGTTTCTCGTCACTAGCCGAATCCGAACCGGCGTTCGTGTTCAGCACGGACGGAGCCGACCACGTCTGGCCGTTGTTGTCCGATACCGCCACCAAGAGGTCTCGATCTGTCCCCGCACTTCCGCCCAAATCATTTGTTGACTGCCACAGGACCGCCCAGGCCCCGCTCCCATCCGTCGCCAAAGACGGCCATTCGTCTTGTCCAGGATCGGACGGACTGCTCGTTGTGAGCGACGCCGGAGCGCTCCAGTTCTGTCCCGCGTTGCTCGACCGAGCAACCACGATGTCGTCCTTCAATTCCCCAAAGCCGATCGTCTGAAACGTCCGCCACGCGGCCATCCAATGGCCGGCTCCGTCGGCCAGCACGGTGGGCGTCACATCGTTTCCGGCGTCGGAACCAGCGTTCGAGTTCAATACGGACGGCGTACTCCACGTTTGGGCATTATTTGTAGAACGGCTGAAGAAAATATCCCGATCTGTTCCGACCGTGTCTCCCAAGTCGTTACTGGACTCCCAGACCACAACCCAATTACCGGCTCCATCCGCCGTGACGTCGGGGTTCTCGTCGCTTGCTGTGTCGGTGATTCCGTTATTGCTGAGCGCGACCGGAGCCCCCCAGGACGCCCCATTGTTGACAGAGCGAGCAGCATAGATGCTGTCGACGAACTCGAATGCATTAACCATCTCGTAAGACCGCCACACAACGACCCACCGTCCCGAGCCATCCGTGGCAATTTTCGGCCGTTCATCGCTGACCGAGTCGCTTGACGCAGCGGTGGTCACCGGACTTGGATCGCTCCACGTCTGCCCGTTGTCCGTTGACCTAGAAAACAGGATATCCGTGTCGGTGCCGATCGTGCCGCCCAGTGTGTCGCTCGACTGCCACACCACAATCCACGTGCCCGCCCCGTCTGTTGCGAGCTCAGGGTTCCTGTCCTCTCCGGAATCCGTGCTCGCATTCGTGTTCAAAGCCTGAGGATCGCTCCACGTCAGACCGTTGTCCGTGGAAACCGAGAAGAAAATGTCGCGATCCGCGCCAAACCCGCCGCCCCCCGGCGCCTCCCAGACCGCAATCCATCGTCCCGTCCCGTCTGTCACCACCTCCGGAGAGGTTTCATCCCCCGGACCGCTCCCCCCGTCATTGCTGAGCACGACAGGAGGAGAAAACTGCTGTCCGGCCGACAACAGCGTCCGGTCCTCCAAGAGTTCCGCTCCCAGATACATTCCCGCTCGGCCGCTCCAAACCGATCGACGCCAAACTCCCCGATTCCGCCGCCGCGTCCTGCGCAATGACGGCCTATTTGACGCAAGAGGCCTGCGATTCCAAACCCTTCGCAACCAATGCTGCAAAACCATTATTCCTTGCCCCTGGCAAAAGAAAAAAACCAAGCCTGGCTTGAGTAGTCGTTTAACGTGCTTCGCTTGTGAATCCCATTAACGCCAAGCACACGCTCCGCATCACTACCTCAAAAAACACGCAGCCTCCAAACGCCGCGTCCGCTTGTTCGGCGTTCGCATCTTAAGGACCAAGGCCATGAACCCGCAGCGCAAGCAAAACTCCTGAAGCACGTGCATTGCTCACGTGTCGGCTGAGCATCTTCTGATTTCCTTCCCATAAACCTTCGCCATCGATCACTCCGGCCAACCGCTCCGCGATCCGCCACGCCCCGAGAAGTTCGGACAACATCATGCTGGGCGTAAAACGGTCATTTAGTGCAACAAAAGTCGCACTCTCGTTGGTTTCAAAACGCGGACAATGTTCGCACTTTCGCGGCCGACCCAGCCTACGTCGGCATCCTACGCCAGCATCGCGCGCCGATCCCGAATCAATGGGCACCATCGGCTTTCTTCTGCAATTCTCTGCCAATGCGGATGCCGCCAACATCCGCTACAGGACCGACACGTCGGCGAGCCTGCTAGTGTCAGGAGCAGACGCCGGCTGAGGTTCGTAGTCGTAGGGTGGGCAGTGCTGACCAAAACACGACTCCACAGGCGCAGCCACAAGTCTTTCCGCACTGCCACCGAATGCCGATGAAGTTCCGAAAGCCCCGCTCCCGCCCGTCCTTGGTGCTGGATCGACGGACGTGGCTGAATACCTCTTTGCACTTCGAAACCTGGCGCGAGAACCGCCTTCACCGCCTTTGGGTCAGTCCAGCCGAGTCGTGGGTGTCCGGTTCCGGGGCCCGAAACGATGTCCGTATTTTTTCGTATTATAACGCTCGCGATCCCGTGGTTTCCACAAAATCTGCACGTTTCCTACTATTTCGCGCTCCACGAAACACACCAGTATTCACAAGGCAGTCGAGCACCACAGTGGTTTCGGAGGGCACAAGGCGGATTCCGGAGAAACCTCACACGGCCAGCAAATTTGAGAAACTCGACAGTTGACAGCCTCCGTGGTTGTTTTCGACTAATTCCTTCGGGCCTGAGTAGAAAATCCGCTTGCGGCCCCGGGCATTGAAAGTCCACGTAGGGACAGTCACAGCTTTGGCGAATTTGATGATCGCACGCAAAAACAGCCCCTCGCCAGCCGCTCAAATTTCCTACACAAAAGGATAGAGACACCGCTTCCATCTGTTTCCATTTGTGTCTGGCGATCGACCACAAGGTCGCGGAAGCCAGCCTCCTCGATCACGCGCCGACGTACTGCCCGTCGGACCACCATTCTTCCTCGCCCACTCCATGTGCGCAAGCGGCGTCGGTTGACCTGGTGGACGCCCCACATCCCGTTTCAAAGCCCATCGTTCCTTGTCGTTTCGCAACCGTCCATGTCCGCGGGCGCATGTCATCCGGTGAAGGCGCTCGTGTACGCGAGCTGGAGCACCGTTGACACACTTGCTGGGTCAAGCTATCTACCCTTTGTGTGGCCCTAG
>JAADHY010000639.1 GCA_013151585.1 Planctomycetota bacterium | reverse complement strand
CTTGGCGAGTTTCGGCACAACGCGATCGCTTCGCTGGAAGCCGGCGCCGGAAACAACGACGCCGGAGCGTTGTGGAAAGCGGCCGAATTGGCCTTCGCCAGCCGGAAACGCAACAAGCTGCTGATCATGATCAGTGACGGCTGCCCCACCGAGTGCACTTTCGAATCGCTCAAGCGGCTCGTCGAGGATCTCACTCGACGACACGGGATCGTCTGCGTGCAGGTGGCGGTCGACCAGCTCGAACAGATCGCCTTCCCGCATTACGTTGATCTGAGTGTGTATAGCCCCGACGAAGCCATCAGCCGTTTCGGCCGCTTACTGATCGAACTGACGAGGAGCTGGCGGTAGGAGTCCGGCAATCGCTGCCGCTGCTTTCCCACTCGGCTGAACCGGCGACTCACGGAACGATCTGAATGACTCCCGCCGGATCAGGTTGGATCTCGCCGATCACTTCGGCGCTGGGCAACCGCTGAAGTAGCGTGTCTTGATCACGAGCCGCCAAAGAGATGAGTAACCCGCCGGAGGTTTGGGCATCGGCCAAGAGCAGACGTTTCGGTTCCGGTAGCTCGTCGGGCCATTGCACCTTCGGGCCAAAGTGGTCCAGATTTCGTTTCGTGCCGCCCGGATAAATTCCTTGAGCCACCAGCTCAGCAGCTTCGGGCAACACCGGAACCGCGCCGAAATCGATTCGAGCTCCGACGCCGGACGCCGTCACCATTTCCGCTAAATGCCCCAGCAATCCGAACCCCGTCACGTCCGTCAGGGCATGGACCTCGAGCCCCTCCAGCGCCTCGGCGGCCGCCCGGTTCAGCGTGGTCATCACTTCGACGACCCGGCCGTACGCCTCGTCGCTCAATTGCTGCTTCTTCAATGCCGTTGTCAGGATCCCCGCGCCGATCGGCTTGGTCAGTACCAGCACATCGCCGGGCCGGGCTCCCGCGTTCGTCAGAATCCGATCGGGGTCGACGATTCCCGTGACTACTAGACCATATTTGGGCTCCTGGTCTTCCACGGAATGGCCGCCGACGATCGCAATGCCCGCCTCCTGCGCCTTGGAACTGCCGCCTCGGAGGATATCCGCCAGGCAATCCAGGCCGACCGTCCGCGACGGAAAACAGACGATGGACAGCGCAAACAGAGGGCGGCCGCCCATCGCGTACACGTCGCTGAGCGAATTGGCGGCGGCAATCTGGCCGTAGACGTACGGATCGTCCACGATCGGCGTGATCAAGTCGACCGTTTGGACGATCGCCCGTCCGTCGTCCAGTTTGTAGACGGCGGCGTCGTCGGCCGTGGCCGTGCCGACCAACACAGCGGGGTCCTCAACCGGGGGCAATTGGCACAGAACCTGTGCCAGGTCCTTCGGACCAATCTTGCACGCTCACCCACCGCCTCGTGTCAATTTTGTCAATGCGATCTGTTCGGTCATCGTGCTTCCAAGAGTTCTTCGAGTAAAAACGGGATGCCTTCGCCGTTTAACTTGATCACCGGCAGCTTTCCACAATCGACACTTTTCTTTTCAGCCGGCTGCCCACACTTGGCACCACATGCGGGCGGCCGCGGCCGCGATGCAAAATGCGAGAGCGTAACGCAGGTAGTNNNATCGGCGGCTGAGCCCAGCCCCGATCTGAGTGCCGAGCAGGCAGCCCGCCAAAAGGGCCGCTAGTTCCGACCACGCCACGGAGCCTCCTCCAGCCAACTTCCCGAACGTCCCGGCCACCGCGGCACAAAACGTGATGCCCAACGACGACCCAATCGCCACGCGCACGGGAATCCGAAGCACATGGACGAGCAGCGGAATCGTCAAGAAGGCCCCGGTCTGCCCCACCATTCCCCCCAAGAACCCGACCGCCGCTGCGACCGCCACGGCCTTTCGCCGAGAAAACGTTAGCTGGTCCACTGGCGCGGCTCCGTCATCAGCCGCTTGTCTCACACCGCGAAGCATCAGCGCGGCCGCTACCAACGCCAACGAGGCAAACAAAGCGAGCAGCATCTCGGAGGAGACCATTTGGGCTTCAGACAGCAAAGCACCGATCAAACTGGAGACGAAAATCGTGGAGCCCATCCACCGCACCAGCCCGGGATGAACGAGACGGGCTCGACGGTGAGCGAGGCCGGCGGCGGCCGTGCTGAACAGACTCTGAAACATGGTCAATCTCGCGACCGCCTTCATGTCCATCGCAGGCAGCCCGAGCATCGGCGGAACATAAAGCAGAAGCGGCGCGAGAATGATCCCGCCGCCCAAGCCCATCAGCCCAGCAAGAAAACCGCCCAGGAGTCCGAGCAAGGCCAGGAGTCCGTGCACGTCGTCCCCTTAATCCGGTGTAGTCGTCAACGGCGATTGGATTCGGCCACGAAGCTTGCGGTCAGTCTACACCGGAACGGGAGTCGAAGGGATAGGCTTTGCGTGATACCAACGGCCCGATGGATAAGCTCGGCTTATAACGGAGGGCGATCGGTTGCTCACGGCCCGTTGCTTGCTTTGTACGGTTCGCCGAGAATTTGCAGGAGCGACCGCACGGCCGGCTTCAGCACAGTGCGAGCGTTTGTGATCACGTAGAAGTGACGCCGTGGCCGAACCCCGATCAGGGGGACCGCCACCAGCCGCCCGTCGGCCAGCAGGTCAACCACGGTCCGATGTGATAAGAATGCGGCGCCTAGGCCTCGCTCCACGGCCGACCGAATCGCCTCATTGGAATTCATTTCCACAACGTTTGTCAGTGAATTGAGCGATACTCCGGCATCCGCCAAGGCCTGCTCGACACAGCGGCGACTGCCCGAGCCGGGCTCGCGAAGAATCAAGCGTTGATTCAGCAGTTGCTCAGGCTCGAGCGGGCCGACTCGAGCCAGAGGATGGTTCGCCGAAACGACAAGAGTGAGTTCATCCGCTGCGATCGCTCGGGCCTCCAAATGCCCAGACCGCGGCAGTTCGCCGACGATGCCGATGTCGGCCTCGTTCTGCTCGACCGCTCGGATCGCAGCTTGGCTGTCCAGAACAAAGACAGTTTCGCGAGCGTCGGGGCAAACCCGATGAAATCGCTCCAAAAGCTCCGTCAGGATCGTTTCGGCCGGCACCGTACTCACAGCCAACCGCAACGTCGGCGGCGCGATCTCGGCGGCGCATCGTCCCACTTCGCGATGCACGTCTTCGATAAGAGCGAGAATCTTCTGCGCATAACCATAGAGCCGCCGCCCCCGATCAGTGGGAACTACCGATCGCCCCGTACGTTCGAACAAGGCAACCCCCAGTTCCCGTTCCAAAGCTCCGATTTGCTGGCTGACGGCCGCTTGCGAGACGCCCAGCGTTTCTGCGGCTCGCGTAAAGCTCTGCGCTTCTGCCGCCGCGAGAAACGTTCGCAAATGCCGCAATTCCATCGAAGCTATCCCGATTGAAAGGCTGTTGGCCGCCGCTACTTTGAACGGCGCGACACGGGCCGCCGCACCGCTCTGAGCAGCAAGGATCCCCGCTGGGACAACTGAGGAATCGTCAGAAAACAAACTGTGCCGCTCGGGACGGAGGATGAACCTTCTAGCCCGTCAAAAAGGCGACGGACAGGAATGCCCATCCTTCGAAATGAGCCCCCTATTCTCTGACGTCCCCTAGCGGGCTGAACCTCCCGCTGAGCCATTCTGGAAGCCACGCTTCCGAACTGCAAGATTCAGCAGGAAAAGATCACTCTCACCGGTCAGCTCGCGTCACGGAAATGGTGACCCAACCCAAATGGGAGATCGTTCGCGCGCAGAGACGGACAAAACGTGGAGATAACAGGCGACGGCTGCTTTCCCAGAGGCCTCGGACTCCCCGATGAGGGAGATGCCGTTCCCCCGTGAGCCGGCTGCAGTCGCAACGGGAGCGTGTCTTGGGACCGCCCTGTCACAGAATCTTGACGACAATGCAAGTGATGTCATCTTGCTGCTTTTGTTGGCCGGCAAAGTCGCGAGCCGCTTGGTAGAGTTTATCGACGAGCGCCCTCGCTGAAAGAAGCCGATTCTGGACCACGAACTGCCGCAATCGTTCGATGCCGAACAGAATCTTCTCGCACGAGAGAGTTTCCACGATGCCGTCCGTCGGCAGGACCAGAACCGTCCCTGTTTCCAACGGCGGCAGCCGCCGAGAGCCGACCGGTCGGTCTCGCAGAAGCCCTAGCGCCGGACCGGTCGACCCCAATCGCTCGAGCCTGCCCGATGGATGGATCAAATAAACCATGTGGCCTCCCGACGCGTACTCGAGCTGACGGAGCTGGGGATCGAGCTGCCCTATGAACAACGTAAGAAAGTGACCGGTCGCCAAACAGTCGTCGAAGAGCAATTCGTTCAAACAAGTCAGGATGTTGTTGAGCGGCACGCTTTGATGCACCAACGCTCGAACGGCCGCGCGGGCTTCGAGCATCAAATGTGACGAACTCAGCCCATGGCCCGACACATCCGCTACCACAAACCCCACACAGCCGTTTGGCATCGAAAAGACATCGCAATAATCGCCGCTGACATGTTCGGCCGGGTAGATTGTCCCCGCGATGTCGTAGCCCGGAATCGAAACGTCAATGTTGGGCAACAGACGTTCTTGAATACGGCGAATGATACGGAACTGTTCCTGTGCCCGCGTCAATTCTTTTTCCGTCCGGCGGTGAGCGTGCCGTTCCAAGGCGAACCGGATCGCCCGGACCAACGTGTCCGACGTCAGGTCTTCTTTCGCCAGGTAATCGTCCGCTCCTTGCCGGACGGCGAGCGTGGGCAAATCAGTTTCATTGTCGCCGGTGAGGACTAAGATGGGAGTGTCGGTGTTCTTGTGCAGACGCTTCAGAGTTTCCAAACCAATGGAATCGGGCAGGGCCAAGTCCGCCAGGATTAGGTCGAACTCGTCCGTTTCCAGACGAGCCAGCCCATCGCTGAGCCGTTGCACTTGTTCGATATCGAAAGACTGCTCCAGACGGCGTCCGAGCATTTCCTCGATCAGCTCAGCGTCGAGCCGATCGTCTTCGATCAATAGAATCCGCAAGGCTTTTAAGTTCATCGCGCCGTCAACGGGAAGGGCAGGCGGAGCCGGTCGAGCGGACGAGAGAAGACAGCAGCAAGAGGAATCAGCAGCGGGCTCGCGGCACTTCCTGCATCCGCGCCGCCTCAGTAGGAACTGGCCGACACAAGATGGATCACGTACACAGCGCATTCTACGGTGGAACAACACACCGGCAATAGGCGATTGCCAGATCACGTCGGTTTCGTCCGACGGGCGTGCAAGATTCGGACACCGAAACAGGCTCGCGCCGCCTCGGGACGTCCCCACGCGAGCACGGCGAAACAGGGGGAGCGCGACGAAACATCGGATGCCGGAACGCGTCCTGCCAATCACAGCGAGCCTCCATGACCGTCCGCTTGCTTGACCGACCGCGCAAGCCTATGGTGGCGGTGTGGGCGTTCCGCGACACCGCGTCTGTGTTTGGGACACTCCAGCATTCGGTTCGCGAAGACCCGTAAGTAGCAGAGGAGCAGTCGCGATGAGACAAGTTTGGCAGATGATGCTTTGCGGGGCTGCTTATGCAGCAGCCATGGCCCTGGTCGAAACGACGGAAGCGGCGGACCGCCCGCCGAACGTCGTGTTGATTCTCGTCGACGATCTGGGTTGGGCGGACGTCGGCTGTTACGGCAGCGTCTTTCACGAGACTCCGCACATCGACCAACTGGCCCGACAGGGAATGAAGTTCACTCAAGGCTACGCCGCTTGTGCCGTGTGTTCGCCGACGCGAGCCTCAATCCTCACGGGCCGCTACCCGGCGCGGATCGGCGTCACCGACTGGATCCATCAGGGCCCAAACGAACGAAAGGCCGAAGCGGAAGGGCGTTTGCTCGAAGGTTTTGTCCGTGCTCGGTCCCGCAAACTGCTGACGCCGATCAACGGCGCTTTCCTGCCGCATGAGGAAGTGACTCTGGCCGAAATGCTCAAGCCGCTCGGCTATGTCTCTTGCCATATTGGCAAATGGCATTTGGGCGGCAGCGGCTGGGGCGAGAAGAGCTGGTTGCCCACCGATCAAGGTTTTGATTTCAACATTGGCGGCACTCGGTTCGGTTCGCCGGGAAGTTACTACGACCCGTTCCCCAACGGGCCAACCTATCCGCGCACGGCGATGAAAGCGAGGAAGACGGGCGAATACCTCGCCGACCGCGAAGCCGACGAAGCTGTCCGATTCATCCGTGACAACAAAGACCAACCGTTCTTTCTGTACATGGCACACTATGCCGTGCACGCTCCGATCCAGCCGAAGAAAGACCTGCTCGACAAGTACCTGAAGAAGCCAAAAACCACAGGCCAGCGTTGTCCGGAATACGCGACGATGGTCGAAAGTGTCGATCTGGCCGTTGGACGAATTCTGGCAACGCTGGATGAGCTCAACCTGGCCGAAAACACAATCGTCATCTTCACATCAGACAATGGCGGAGCGAGCCACGTCCGCTGCCGAGGCATCCCGGCCACGGATAATTCGCCGTTGCGACTCGGCAAAGGGTTCCCGTACGAAGGAGGCGTGCGAGTACCTTTCGTGTTCCGCTGGCCCGGACGGATTCCCGCCGGAACGGTGTGCGGAACGCCGATCTGCAGCATCGATCTGGTTCCGACGATCTGCGAGGCCGTTGGTGCGACGCTGCCCAAGGACCGCACGATCGACGGAATCAGCCTGCTGCCGCTGTTGACGCAGTCGGGATCGATCGACCGCCAGGCCCTCTATTGGCACTTCCCCCACTATTGGTGGGGCACCAACGTGCGGCCTTACAGCATTATTCGTGATGGTGATTGGAAACTAATTCGCCACTACGAGACCGGTCGGATCGAGCTGTACAACTTGGCAAACGATTTGGGCGAAACGAACGACATGGCCGAAAGCCGTCCCGACTTGGTGCGCCGGCTCAGCGCGAAGTTGGACGGGTGGTTGACGTCCGTCGGAGCTAAACTGCCGAAGCCGAACCCGGACTATGTCGAGTCGCCCGCGAAGTAGTCGTAGGTGGGCACCGCCCACCACAACGTGGCGCAGTAGATTCGGCGGGCGACGGGCATTCGGCGCATTCGGTCACTCTGAGCTAGGCCTTCTCGGGGGAAAACGCTCCGGGCGGTCCCATCTGATCCATCAGGCACGCCAGGGGCGCTTTCGCTTGATCCGTTTCAGGACCCCAGCCGCGATCTGGACGTCTTGAGCGATCTCGAAGTCAAACATGCCGGCCAGCACGAAATCGGCTCCGTGCTGGAACGCGTAGCGAAAGGCACGTTGCGGTGGGATCGCGCCGGCGGCCATCACCTTGAACGCGATCCAGGGCTTTTCCACCTGCTGCATGAACTCAGCCAATTCCTGGGGCCGGCTGCACCAACGCGAATCGTAGTTCAAGTTCACGCTGGGATACTGGTGACTGTGAAACGTTTTGAGAAGTCCGCGTCGAGGCCGGCCTTCTCGCAGTCGACCAGCACGCCCATGCGATGCGCGCCGATGCCAGTCGGCAGCCCGTGACTCTTGCAGAACTCCAACGCCTTGGCCAGCAGGTCGAGTTGTGGCACGCCCGTCCGCTCATCCGCGTCCGGCCCGTAGATTGGCTTTAAGAATCCGCAAAGGATGTCGGCCTCCACGCCGGAAATGTACAGCGCGTTCGTTCCATGCTGCACCAACTGCTCGACCTCGCGCTTGAAACGATCGAGGTCCCTTCGAGCCAGCGCATGAAAAGTACACGTGATCCACTGCATCTTACCGCCGCGTTCGCGATGTTTTTTCAGGATCGCCATCACCTCCGGCACGTTGTGGATCACCAGCGTGTTGATACCGTGCTGTTCGGCGAGCGCCAGCGTTTGCAGGATTTTGTCTTCCGTGTTGTACTGGGCAGCCAGACGGTACACGTATTTCAGGTCGCGACTGTGTGTGTAGTGGGTAAGCAGGTTCCCCCCTAGAAGCAGCCGGCTGATCGACAGTCCGGCAATCTTTCCCTGCGGCAGTGGTGCCGTCCCGCCCATCGGTGTTTGTTTCGACGCTTGTTCCGCTCTTCCGTCAGTGGCTTGGGCCGTCAGAGCGAGGCCGGCCGATGCCAAAATGGAATCCTTCACAAAGCGGCGACGGTCCACTCCCCTCGGCATGCTACTCCTCCTTTTCATTTGCTGTTTGTTCTGCTCCGAACAGGCGAGCGGCGATCCCCTGGGCGTTCTTCCGCATGCAATCGCTGCTGCATACTTCTCCACGCTCGAATGGACTGAGCTAGATGAACCCGAGCGTCTCCGCGGAGTCCCCAACACTGCAGTCCGATGGGGCCACGATA
>JAADHY010000083.1 GCA_013151585.1 Planctomycetota bacterium | reverse complement strand
CAGATACGCACAAACCCCGATCTCCGGTTAAACTGACATCCCATCGCGGCGGACAGGACGATCAGCCAGTACGGAAGGAATCGGAGTTTCATGGGACGGGCTCCCTCCCCACACCCCAATGATCGTGAACTTAACGTCCCGCTGTCAGGCGACTTCCCAAGATTCCGGTCATTCCCTCCCACCGAGCTGACCAGGGAACGTGAGACGCCAGCGCTCGATCCAACGGGAGCCGGAACGACAAATCGGGCTGTGACCAGTTCGGATCAATAGGCGCGCAATCCGAGCGCGCGGACGTTCGGCAAACACTCGTTTTCTTCATCGGCGTCGGGCCGCGGTCTACTTGAGCCGTTTCAGCGACCGCGGCCTTGGTCGCGGCGCGGGTCAGGGTTCCACGTCCCCACTGCTGGCAGCGTCGGCCAGCCTGCGGCGGCATGAATTTGGGAACATTTGCCTGGAGCGGAATGCTGGCTACTGACCAGCGATCTTACTCTGAGCGCGGCGTCGCCTCGACGCCTTTCGTCCGGCGCGTGCCATCCACAGCGCGGGGCTGCTGCCAGCCGGTCCGCCTGCAGGTTGCTTTTTGTCCGAGTTTTCGGGGACATTGCTACCGGACCGTCCGATTGGTAGTCTGATGGTACGGCTCGATCGGCGGGCTATGCCGCGGCCGGATGGAAATGTCGTAGCTGAACTCGCCAGAGTTTGGCCAAGAGCCGCACTTCACCAAAGTCTGGCGACTTCGGCGACCTCCACGAAGGGAAAAAACCAAACCGGCCGCGGCATAAAGCGCTGTTCGGACCAACGGCGGAGGCATCGCTGACGGCAACCTGAGCACTCAAGGTCGAAGGGACAAACTGATGAAGGCGAAAGGCAGTCGGAGGGAGTTTTTGAGACGAACCGGTCAGATCGGTGTCGGGGCGGCGACCGGGGCTATTCTATGGAACCGCGGGGCGCGAGCGACGTCGCCCAACGAGCGGATCGTGTTGGGATTTATCGGTGTCGGCGGCGCGGTCTGCATCTGGCTCTGGGATTTGCCGAACGAGACGACACCGAGATCGCCTATTTCGCCGACGTCAACGCACGCACGCTTCCCAGCCGTTTGAAGTTGTTCGAAAAGTCCGGCCGGCCCGCCCCGCGCGCCGTCACCGATCTCAGACGGATTCTCGAAGATAAATCCGTCGATGCAGTGGTGATCGCCACGCCGGACCATTGGCATGCTTTGGCAACGGTCTGGGCTTGTCAAGCCGACAAACATGTTTACGTCGAAAAGCCCGTTTCCCATTCTCCCTGGGAAGGGCGGCAGATGGTTGCCGCGGCCCGCAAATACAACAAGGTGGTCCAGGCCGGCTTCCAGAACCGCAGTGCAGCTTACAACATGCACGCAAAGAAGTTCTTGGAAGAGGGCGAGCTGGGCACCATCCATATGGTGCGCGTCTACAATCAGAAGCTCTGGCCCAACGCGAAGCCTGTGCCGGACAGCCCGGTGCCGGAGGGACTGAATTGGGATATGTGGACCGGGCCTGCCCCTCTGACGCCCTACAATGTCAACTATCACCGCAAATGGAATCATTTCTGGCGGTTTTCCGGGGGAGATATCATCAACGATGCCGTCCACCAGATGGACCTGGCACGGTGGCTGATCGGACGCGATTATCCCAAAACGGTCTATTCGGTGGGCGGTCGCTGGGCGCAGGACGGTGTCTTCGAAACGCCCGACACTCAGGTCGCCGTGTTTGAGTACGACAAACTGTTGATGACCTTCGAATTGACGCTTTACTCCCCCTACATGCTCAAGACCGACCCTGTGGTCCGCAACAGCGACATGTTCCCCTATTGGCCGCAGAATGCCACGCGGATCGAAATCTACGGCACGAAAGGGTTGATGCTCGTCGGACGACACGGCGGCGGCTGGCAAGTCTTTGATCGCACGAAGAACCGTAAGCCCGTGGTCAAAGCTCAGGAGTACGGGCGTTTTCCCGATCCGGACCACAAAGAGGATTTCATCCAGGCGATCCGCAACAATCGGCGGCCGAATGCCGATATCGAGAAAGGCCACAAGAGCACCTTGCTATGTCAGTTCGCGAACATCAGCTACCGGTTGGGCGGACAGAAGCTGGTGGTGGACCCGAAAACAGAGTCCTTCGTGGGCAACGACGCGGCCAACGCCCTGCTGAAGCGGAAGTACCGCGAGCCTTGGGTTGTGCCGGAAACGGTTTAACGACACAAAGGGGGGCGCTCGGCCAGGACGGCGGAGAAAAGCGTTTGCAGCCAGACTGACCAACCTTCTCCGCAGCGAAAAGGACGCTCAGTCCGTCCGAGGTATCTGGCGCTGCGCGAAAGGATGAAGCAGCTCTGGAGCGGTGTCGGTATTTTTCCACGGAGAATCACCGTCAAGATGGCCTGTCGCTGACGATCCCATCCCCCCGTAAGGCTTTGGCATGCCGGAGCCGAGTGTCAAAGGATCCAATCCCATGGCTGATGGTGAAGGAAAACGAATCGCTTTCGTCACCACTCGCTGCGAAGGCACGGACGGCGTGAGCTTGGAGATTGCCAAGTGGACAGAGATTCTGGAACGGATGGGCCACCAATGTTTTTTCATCGCGGGCAGCAGTGACCGGAGCCCAGACCGAAGCTACGTCATTCCGCTCGCCCACTTCCGGCACCCAGTGATTCGAGAGATCAACCGCAAGTGCTTCGGCAGCGAGTTTCGCAGTCGCCAGACCAGCTCGCTGATCCGTTCCACGGCGGTCGAGATTAAAGACGAGCTGTACCGGGCTGTCGCGAAATTCGACATCGAGTTCGTCATCGCAGAAAATTGCCTCACCATCCCCATCAACATCCCGTTGGGCGTGGCGCTGGTGGAACTGCTGATCGAGACAGGTTTGCCGGTCATCGCGCATCACCACGATTTCGTGTGGGAGCGGGAACGGTTCTTGATCAACGCCGTGCCCGACTACATTTCCGCTTTTTTTCCGCCTCCGCGTGAGGAAATGCTCCATGTCGTCATCAACTCGGTGGCGGGGGCTGAGTTCGGGCGACGGACCGGTATGCAGTACCGGATCATTCCAAACGTCATGAATTTCGAAGCTCCACCACCACCGCCCGACGACTACGCTCGCGACCTCCGCCGCGAAATCGGTCTGAAAGACGACGATGTTTTCGTCCTCCAACCCACCCGCGTTGTCCCTCGGAAAGGCATCGAACACAGCATCGAACTGATTTGGCGTCTGAAAGACCCACGCTTCAAGTTGGTCTTCAGCCACGGAGAAGGAGACGAGGGCTTCGCCTATTCCCAGCGGATTCGGGAATATGCGGCGATGCTGGGCGTGCCCTTGATCTTCGCGAACGATCGCATCCAGTACCATCGCGGACACACTGCCGACGGTAAGAAAGTCTATTCCGTCTGGGATGCCTTCCAGCACGCCGACCTGGTGACCTATCCGTCCACCTACGAAGGGTTCGGCAACGCGTTCTTGGAAGCGGTTTATTTCAAGAAGCCGATCTTTTGCAACCGCTACGCAATTTATCGGACGGACATCGAGCCGTGCGGCTTTCGTACCGTGTGCATGGAAGGCTTTTTGACGCACGACGTTGTAGAAGAAGTCCTCTACCTGCTCGAGAATGAAGACTACCGGCGGAAGATGGTAGAGCACAACTACGAAATCGGCCGGCGTCTGTTCTCCTATGAGCGGGTCGAGGAGGAATTGCGGTTCATGCTACAACGCCGTTTTCCCCAGACGTGTCGGGTCGACTCGGCTCCTGAGCCACGGTGGGTTTGAGGGTGAACGCGACCGGTCAGGGCGAACGGTCACATCGGCGCTCTTCTGGAACCGTTCCGGCACTCTTCGGTGTGTCGCGCGACGAAGTGGACGGTCACGGCATCGGACGGCAGACCCAAGTTGCCGTTGGTTCGCCCTTTGAGGCGGTTGGGTCTCGCACGCTGGGCCGTCGTCACGAGTAGATGACTTTTTCCTCTCGCTCGACTCGGGCCTGGACTTCGTTGATCTTCAGCCCGAACTTCTCGCCGATCTTGACCGCCTCGCCGCGACAATAGAGTTGATTGTTGACGTACATGTCCAACAGGTCCTCGCAGGATTTGTCGAACATGAGCAGGGCGCCGGGCGAGAGATCGATGAGTTGGCCGACCGGGATTTTCTTTTCAGCCAGTCGGACAATGACCTGGACCGGGAGTTTCTTGAGTTCATCCAAGTGCTCGGCCATCGTCTCGGACCAGTGTGGTGGCGCGTCTTCAGATGGTAGCGACGGCGCAGTCGAGTCGGCCGTCGTTCGGAGGGCGCCCGAAGCGGAATCTCCGTCGCCCTCCGTCGGAAACGGCTGAGCGACCGGCCAGACGAGAAACAGGGAGCTATCTGACTCGGTCGGCGACGAAGCAGTCGGGCCGGAGGAGGCTTGGTCCGGCTCAGCGGCCGCTCCTGTGGCTTCCACGTCTTCGGCTGCGCCGTCAGCCGATTCCGGCGTCGATTCCGGCGTGGCCTTTAATTGGAGCAATTGGGCCCAATCAGATGGCTCGGCCCGTTCCAGCAGCGATCCCAGGTCGTGGGCAGGGATCGCCTGAATGTGGCTAGCTGTGAGTCCCTCTGGCAGCAGCTCTTGCGCGATCCGTTCCGCCGTCGGGAGCAACGCCGAATTGGCCGAGCCGCCCGTTTGCTCGCGCCACTCGGCCGGCAAGGCCTCGTCGGGAATCAGTAGCAGCAAGCCCGCCTCTCCCACCTGGAAGCCGATCGCCAGACCAGGTCTGCGGAGCCATCGGATGGGGTCCAACGGCCGCGGCTCGCCACAGGAAAGCCGCAAATCCTGTCTGAGCAGCGACTTCAGCGCGGAACCCTCAGCGCACAAAGAATCCCGGCAGCGGGCGGCGATCTGTTGCACGTTGTCGCGATCGAGCTGGGCCATGATCTCGCGGCTCGCCTAAAGCGGAGGGTTCGCTGACACCGAACGGACGCTCGCCGAAATTGTCCTCGGCGACCCCAACGCGCAGAGTCGGCCTGTGCGCGCGGTGCAGTCTATCTACTGAATCGGCAAGGAAGGGGGATTATCTTGGGGCCGAGTCGGAAAACTCCGCCCAGTCCCTGCGACCGGACGAGGGGGCCACTCAGAATGACGGCTATCTCGAAGGGCCCCATCCTCGGAACTCGGTCATCCCGGGCACAGACAGGGCCTTGCCGTTGTCCCGCGGCCTGATGTTCAAGATGTAGGGAGCAGCGACCTGGACCCATTGTTCTGGAGACGGGTATTTGTCAGCGGCGGCGCCGAAGTTTTGTCGCAGGGCGTCGGTGTTGACGATGCCTGGATGGAGTGACACGGCAGCCATTTTCGGGGGAAGCTCCGCTGCCAACACTCGTGTTAGACCTTCCACGGCCCATTTTGAGGCGCAATACGGGCCGACCCGAGCCGCCGCTTCCCGACCCCAGCCGGAACTGAAGTTGACGATGATCCCTGTGCCGCGTTTGAGCATCGCTGGCACGAAGTGTCGCAAGACGTTGACGACGCCCAGAACGTTCACTTTCAACACATCGGCAAATTCTTGTGTCGAAAGCCTCCAGATTTGTGCCGGCCGATGGGTAACGGCCGCATTGTTGATGAGCAGGTCGGGCACCTGCCCGTGGGCCTCAAGAGCATCCGCCCAGGCTCGAACTTGAACCTCATCGCACACATCGACGACATCAAATCGGTGCGGCGGCCCCCAGCGAGTTCGCAGCTCGGCCACAGCCGACTCGGTTCGCGAGCACCCGATGACCGTATGGCCCAGCTCGACGAGTTTCGTCGCCAGAGCGTGTCCCAGCCCCCGACTGATGCCTGTGATCAACACAGTCCTGGGCGGTCCCTGATACTCAGCCGTACGGTCGGCCTGGAGATCGGCGACAGTGCCTGCGTCGAACGACTGAATCCCCGAGGCGACCATGCGTTCTTTGATGGCTTCCCCCAGCGGGTGGTCGCCTCGATAGATGTTCGGTCCGGCTGCCGCGATGCCGCCATCGACCAGAATGCTTTCACCGGTGATGAACCGCGAATCGTCGCTGGCGAGGAAAGCGACGACGGGAGCAACGTCCTCCGCGACGCCCGGCTCCGGCCACGGCTGTGTTTCCTTTGCGATCTGCCTCATCGAGTCGACGTCGCCACCGCGGGTCAAGAGCGGCGTGACGATCGTTCCCGGCAAAACGGCGTTGCAGCGGATTCGATGGCGAGCCAACTGGACGGCGGCGCAGCGGGTTAAGGCCAACACGCCGGCTTTTGCCGCCGAATAGGCCGCTCCCCCGCCTCCGCCGCTGATCGCCGCCACCGATGACATGTTGACGATCGCGCCGCCCTCTCCTTGGCGGATCATCTGCCGGGCACCATGTTTGATCCCGAGAAACACGCCTCGGAGCAACACCTCGTGGGTGCGGTCCCAGTCTTCAACGTGCGTGTCGACGATCGGACCAAATGCCCCGCCGATGCCGGCATTGTTGACCATGCAATCCAATCGACCGAATTCCCGGACCGCGAGGCGCACAGCGTGGATCATGTCGGGCTCATGAGCCACGTCACACTCGCAGAAACGCACGCGATCCCCCAGCCCGCGGTTGATGAGCTCGTCGATCAGCGTCTCGCCTTTATCGCAGTTCAGATCAGCAATTACGACGGACGCGCCTTCCTCCAGCAATCGCACGACAGTTGCTCGGCCGATGCCGCTGGCGCCCCCTGTCACGATAGCCACGCGGTTTCGCAAGCGTGCCGCAACCGTGGTCATTACCAAGCTCCTGACTTGTACTGCTTTCGGAACCGCCGGGAGAGGAAAAAGAAACGAACCCG
>JAADHY010000688.1 GCA_013151585.1 Planctomycetota bacterium | reverse complement strand
GGCGGCTGTGGTGTCGTCTCGGTACAGTTCCAACAGACTACGGCAGATGGCGGCGGCTTTTTGGGGCTGACCCTGTTCGACAAGCTCGGCGGCGCGGTCCAACGAACCTTTCAGCAGCTCATCTCGTTCCGCCCGCTCGGCGCGCCGCGACCGCAACTGTTCCAACCGACGCTGGGCGAGCTTGTACTGGCGCTCGTGTTTTGGATCGTCGGCCAGCAGCGTGCACAATGATGAAAGAATCCGCTCGGCCCGTGCCTCGTCCCCCAGCCGTTGCTGGTGCCGAGCCAGTTCCAGCAGTCTATCGATTTCGCCGGGAGCCGGTTCCTCTTCCATCGGCTCTTGGACGACGCGTGCCAGCGGCTGCGTCCGAAACCACCAGACGCCGCCGACCACCAGCAGCACGAAACACGCCAGCAGGAACCACCCGCTGTTGAAGATGCGGCCGAGCGGCGTGGGCTGCTGCGTGCGGTCCAGCTCGGCCTTCATCAAATTGTGCATGACGGTCGCCGGACCCGGGCCCTGCGCTCCTTTAGTTTTGCCGACGGCGACCGTCGGAGCTTCACCGTCGTAATCATACCCCAGATCACGTTCGTGGGTGACGGTAGCTTTCTCTTCCCGCTCGGCGCGCTTCAGCACTTCCTTCAAACGCAGAGACAGCACGTACGCGTCCGGAAACCGTTTCTCCGGGTCCTTCTCCAACAATTGATCGACGATCTGTTCCAGGCGTCGGGGGACGTCCGGCACCAGCGCGCTGAGCCGGTCGAAGCGACCATAACGGTGCTTTTGGATGACATCGAGCGTCGTTTTTCCGAGAAAAGGAGGGCGGCCAGTCAGCATCGTGTAGATCAACACGCCCAGCGAATACAGGTCACTCCGCTTGGTCGCCCGTTTCCCCTCGGCCTGCTCCGGCGAAATATACTCCGGCGTTCCCACGATGCTGCCGGTCGTCGTCAGCTTGCTGGTCGCGAAAAGCTGAGCGATACCGAAATCGGTTAGCTTGACGATTCCATCGGCCGTAAGAATCAGGTTGGAAGGTTTCAGATCACGGTGAATGATGCCGGCGTCGTGGGCCGCCTTCAGGGCCGAACAGACCTGAATCGCTATCTCGACCACCTCCTGCCAGGGCATCCGTCGCTGACGCCGCAGCCGCTGGTTGAGCGTCTCGCCCTCGACGTACTCCATCGCGTAATAGTACAGCTCCCCATCGACGCCGCTGTCATACAGCTCGACCACGTGCGGGTTCTTGAGCCGTTTCAAGGCGTCGATTTCTCGCCGGAACCGTTCCACAAAGCCCTCTTCGCGCGAAAGGGCCGGCGAGAGAACTTTCACCGCCACCCGTCGCCCGGTCTCGGTGTGCCGAGCCAGATAGACATTTCCCATTCCTCCGGCGCCGATCTGACGCTCGATGACGTAGGGGCCGATGCGTTCTAGTTCCATAGACGACTCGACACTTTGCAACTTTCGGAAAACTTTCGGGCGACATTCTTCTTCGTGGCGGCCGGCAATGAGTCATCGGTGATGAATCATCGATTCGGAGCTGTCGGCACCGCCGCCGTTCGTCACTTCATGGCTGCGACGAATTGACGATAGACCTCCGCCACTTTTCCCGCCTTCGTGTCGCCCGCATGGACGTAGAGCCCATACCGGAGCCGCAACGTCTGGCCGGGTTGAATCGTCACCGGAGCGGCCGGCTGCTTGCCCTTCGTGTAGGCTCGTTCGCCGAAGGGACTGATCGTGAACAGCCCGTAGTTTCGCACATGGTAGCGAGACGGACGGAAATTGTCGGGATGGTCAAATAGCGCCACGCCGAACGTTTTGCCTTCGACTTGGCCGACGTAGTCGACCCAAGCGGACGGGCGTCCCCAGCATGCGCGGGTCCCCTTCAGCCCGTCGGCGTTGACGACATGGCCGCCCTCCCGCTCGCGCATCGAGTTGACGATGCGGATGCCGAACAGACCCTCTTTCGTGTCTCCGAACGTGACCGGTCCCGCCGCCGGCGTAAACTGGATGTCGTAGGCCAGCAGTCGGTTCGCAAAGATGCGGATGGTCGTTTTTTCGATCAGGACCGGTTTTCCATCGCGGTCGAGCCACTGGTTGGTGACCACCATCACGGCCGGATTGCCTTGGGAGACGGGCGTTTCCACCGAGACGGTCTTGATCTTTTCCCGTTCCATCCAATGACGCAGATCGTTCACCTCGTCGACCGACAGCCACACGCCTTTGTGATGAGGATGATCCTCCGGTTTTTCCAACGGGCGCGTCAGAATGGTTCCCCCCGGCCCTCGAACCGGCCAAAAGTACGGCTTCGGCAGGTTGTCGCCAAAGCGATAGACGGCAAACGGCTCGCCGTTGATCTTGACCTCCACCTGGTTCGGTCCCTTGGTCAGCTTGACGCAAGGCTCCGCAGCGTTCAGACCATGAGCGGCTACCACGACAGCAAGAAAAGTCAGCAAGGTCTTCACGGGTCGTTCCTTTCTTGATGCCTCGTCGGTGATGTTTACGTACGAGCGATACGTGTGCTTCCGACCGGACACGTGGCGGATCCCGAGCAGGCTCAGCAGCCGACTTGTCGGCTGTTCCTACTTTGGGGGGCTTCATCGCTGACCGGTCCTTCTCTATGGTATCGCCGGAATTCTTGCCGTCGAGGGAACAGACTGCTAAAAGCAGGGACAGCGGTACCAAGTTCCGGTCCGGCTAACACTGATTCTGACACCAGACTGTGTACAATGAGATGGCGAACAACGATGAAAGACTCCTTTCGTGCGAGCCGGGGATTGCGGCCGTATCCCCCACCGGCCCGGACAGTGCCGGCGGCCCGTCGGGCTGCCCAAGCCCTGGACGGCTGGGAGATCGGCATCTATGGAGATTTGACCGAAAAGCAGTCGGAGTTGTTCGGTCAGCTTTTGGAGGTTCCGCGCCGGAGCCGCGGCACCATCTTCTTCGACTCGGCCGGCGGCAGCGTGTACGTGGGACTGGCTCTAGCATCGCTGATCCGGCTGCGCGGACTCTACGCGATCGGGGTCATTGCCGGCGAATGTTCTTCGGCCGCGGTCCTGCCCTGGGCGGCCTGCCGTGAGCGTTATGTCACACCGCATGCCACGCTTCTATTCCACCAGATTCGCTGGAGCAGCGACAGCGACGTGCGGTTCGAGGAAGCGGTGGAGTGGGCTCGGCACTTCAAGTTTCTCGAAGAAGACTTGGATCGACTTACCGCTCGGTTGTTGAACTTTCCGGAAGAAAAGCTGGCGGAATGGATTCGCCCGGGCCGCTTTGTGACCGGTCAGGAAGTGGCCGAAGCCGGACTGGCCAAGATGGTCGATCTGTTCTCCGGAGACGTGTGGAGTCAAATCGGCCGGCATCGAAAGGCAAACTGAGGGAACCTGATCTGACCGGCGGGCGGCGTCTCTGGCGCTGCTGGCGCGAAGGCCGTTGATGACCCCTCTCGGGCGAGCGTCCATCAAATGGACCAAGCAGGGCAGGTTGTGGACCGCGCTCAACTTTTTTCGTCAGCGGAACGTTTCATCGGGCTGATCGCGGTATTCCGTCGCACGAGAAAGGTGGAGCGGTGCTGGATTGCGGTGTGGCTTTTTCGGCCACCGTGCAGCGACCCGCTCGGCTCAATCCGTCGCGGCGATTATGCCGGCTCTGCGGAAGATACCGCCGGACTTCGTTTACCGCGGCGGTGTGATCCCCTTTCCACGCGGCCAGGCTTTGTCCCGCGCGAAACGTGAGCTAAGGATTGTCATGTTGAGATCTCGCAACAAAGTCGAGTCAGCCTTTGTCCGGTGATTGAACGGGCTCCAGGCGGGGGTGACCGTAAGCTTCAAGAAGTAACGTCCGGGACGAGCCCAATTTCAGCTCACTCTGCCGCCCTTTGCAGTCGACCTGGCCAAAACTTCGGCGCGGTCGCCCGTCCGCGCGCATTTGCCGCCATCGCACCAGTGTGATCCCAATGAACCTGCACACGCTCCGAGAGATCCTGGAACCGAGGTCGGAAACCGCGGCGTCGCGTCTGTTCGATCTCGTGATGCAGATGTTCATAATTGGGTCGATTGTGTGCTTTGCGATCGAGACACTCCCGGACCTCTCCGACACAGCCCACGCCTATCTGCATTTGGCTGAAACGATCTTTGTGGCGGTATTCACGGTCGAATATCTTTTGCGAGTTGCTGCGGCTCCCCGGAAGCGGGATTTCATCTTTAGCTTTTGGGGGCTGATTGATTTGATGGCGATACTGCCCTTCTATTTGGCAATGGGGATGGAGTTTCTCTCGTTGCGGGCCCTTCGGCTGTTCCGGTTGGTGCGGGTTTTTAAGCTATTGCGTTACAGCCGAGCACTCAAGCACTTTGCAGACGCTCTGGAAGTCGTCAAAGAACAATTCGTCTTGTACTTGATGGCGACGTTCTTGATGATTTTCATGTCGTCCGTGGGGATTTACCACTTCGAACATCAAGCCCAGCCAGAACAATTCAGATCGGTCTTCCACTCGCTTTGGTGGGCTGTCGTCACGTTGACATCCGTTGGTTACGGAGACGTGTACCCGATCACGACCGGAGGCCGTGTTTTCACCGGACTGTTGCTGCCGATCGGTTTGGGGGTCATCACGGTCCCGTCGGGTTTGATCGCTTACGGGCTGACCCAAGCTCATCGCAACTCGGCTGGCCTACATCCCGCGCGTTTGGCACACCCCCGGCCGGAAACGGCCGAATCTTCTTTGCGGTACGGAAACCCGCCGGGCATTGATCCTGATCGCTCAGCTTGTGAAACAATCGCGTGGACACCTGACCCGATACGAGCACCTCGTTTTTGATGAACCACTCGCGAGTTGGCCGCCACTGGCCGGTGGCCGGAACAGCTCGGGAGTGTTTTCGCTGCTGGAACCTTTCGCCTTACACTGCTCGTCTCGGCCGGAGCGTTTGTCCGCTGGACGGCGCCCCGCAGACCGATTGGGCCGAATGGACGCACGGAGCTGCCGGTGTGGCAAACAGGGATTTTCGTAGCTCGCCGAATCGCTTTACAATGAGACTGTTCGGGGCAAACGGCTTCGAGAGAAGTGTTGTGTTTTGGCGTTGGCGTGAATCGAATGGCAAGTTGATGAGGAAAGGGGAGAAAGGACAGCCGTGCCGATCTACGAGTTTTATTGCGTCGACTGTCACACCATCTTCAACTTCCTATCCCGCCGAGTGAACACGACGAAACGGCCAGCGTGTCCGAAATGCGGGCGGCCGAAGTTGCAGCGGCAGGTTTCGCGGTTCGCCATCGGCCGAAGCGGGGGCTCGTCGGAGGAATCGGATGAGGGCGACGACGAGTTCGGATTGCCGCCGGGCTTCGACGAAGACCGGCTGGAACGGGCGATGATGGAACTGGCCAGCGAAGCGGAAGGCATGGACGAGGACGATCCTCGCCAGATGGCCCGATTGATGCGCAAGCTCTCGCAGGCGACCGGCCTGGAGTTCGGTGGCACGATGGAGGAGGCGATCCGAAGGCTGGAGGCAGGTGAGGATCCAGACGCGATCGAAGAGGAATTGGGGGACCTGTTGGACGAGGAGGAGCCGATGTTTCAGCAGCCGGGCCAGAAGCTGCGCGGTCTGGTCCAGCGCCTGCGTCCACCCAACGTCGACGAGAATCTGTACGATCTGGACTGAGGGCCTTCCCCGGCCGTCGGCCCGTGTCTCTGATCGCCCCCTCAGAGATCACGTGGTGCGGCGTACGGTCCGTGCTATACCGGCCAGGAGCCAGGCGGCGAACTCGAATCGAAGCGGACTTCGGCCCATCAGAACCGAGTCTCCAGTGCGAAGCCCGAGGCTCCGTTAGCCGGCTCCAGCCACGGCGAGATCCG